>JALSSK010000173.1 GCA_026984335.1 Rhodothermales bacterium | reverse complement strand
GCAAGGATGCGGTGGCCGATGGAGAAGTCCGAGCGCGTCTGCCGCAGGTTGTTCGGCAGGTAGTCGGCCACTTCCATGCTGCGCCAGAGCGTGTTGATCTGCGACGAGGTGCCGTCGTTGACCACGTAGGCGTCGCCGTAGGTATACGAGGCGTCGAGCAACAGGGCGTCGCCCTTGGCGAAGAGGTTGTCAAACTGCTTGCGCAGGTGCACCGTAACGTCGTAGGTGTAGCCCTTGCTGGTATTGCCCACCACGTGGATGGCGCTGTAGCGCGGGTCGAGCTCGATGTTGTCGCCGAAGTAGACCGGCCGCGCGCCGGGGCCGTCGGTCAATGTGACGGCGTCGGGGTTGAGGTTGACGTTGCGCACGCTGACGCCGCTGATGGTTTTCGTGTACTGCGCTTCGAGCGTGGCGATCACGCCGTGGGGCAGTTCATAATCGAGGCCGAAGCTGGTCCGGAAGACGCGGGGGTAGCGGAAGTCTTTCTCAAAGATCTCCAGGCGCCCGCTCGGGATGTCGCTCTGCCCGAAGTCGGCGCCGGTGAACTGTTGCTGAATGTCCGGCACGAACGGGATCGGCGAGCCGTCGGGGAAGCGCCCGCCGAAGCGGAAGACGAAGCCCGAGTTGGTGCCGTTGTTGAGGAACATACTGCCGGGCCAGACAAACGGGACGCGCCCGGTGAAGACGCCCACGCCGCCGCGCACCTGGGCGAAGCGTTCCCCCGTCAGGTCATAGTTGAACCCAACGCGCGGAGAGAGGTAGAGCGCCGCCGCCGGGGTTTTGCCGGGGCGGGCGCCCTTCAGGTCGTACTTGGCCGAGACGGCCGGGATCGTCGTATCGAAGACGTCCGGCGCGTGGCGGGGCGTGGAGGTGACCTTCGGCACGTCCACGCGCAGGCCGCCCGTCACGCGGAGCCGCTCGTTGACCTGGTACTCGTCCTGGGCATAAAAGCCGAGCTGGAAAGCGTCGAAGGCGCCGATGGCCTTCGTGCCGTCTCCGGCGATGCCGTCGACGAGCGAGTAGCCGCGCTGGTAGATGCGCGGGGCCACCGGCTGCGGGTTCGGGCCGTACGGCGCGCACGCCGGCGAACTGCCGCCGCCCGTGGCACAGAGCGACTGCATGAAGTCGTCGAAGCTGTTGTACTCGTACGTGCCGAAGTTGCGCGGGATGAACAGGTTGTCGATCGAGTAAAACTCGTTGTGCGTCCCGATCGTGATCGTGTGGTTGCCCTTGAAGATGTTGAAGTTGTTCGTGATGGTGAAGATATCCTGATTCAGGATGTTCGCCGTCGAGAACGGTTCCGAGCCGAAGCGGATCTCGCCGGAGCCGTCGTTGATCTCGACGACCGGGAACGGATCGCCGGCGAAGCCCCGGTCGTCCCGGACGCGCGTGTAGCCGAGGATCAGCTTGTTGGCATAGTTGTTCCCGAACGTGCTGTTGAGTTCGAGGGCGCTCGAGTTCGTGCGGTTCGGGAAGACCTCCGAGTTGTTGGAGAAGTTGATGGTGTTCGTATTGCTCTGGAAGGCGTCGATGTTGTCGGCCTTGGCGTAGCTGTGCCGCACGCTCAGCTTGTGGTTGCGGCTGATGTTCCAGTCGAGCTTGACGAGGATCTTGTCGTCGTCGAGCTTGGAGGCCTTGTCGCCGAAGTCGCCCGGATCATAGCCCGTCACGTCGATGAGGGCCTGGCGCAGTTCGCCGAGACGGCTGCCGGAATCGCCGACGTACGAGACGTCGAAGGGCGCCGGGGTCTCGGAGCGCAGGATCTCGACGTTGGTGAAGAAGAACAGCTTGTTCTTGATGATCGGGCCGCCGAAGCGGAAGCCGTAGCGGTTGTTGCTGAACTCGGGCAGCTTCTCGCGGGGATCGCCGGGGCTGAGGAGCGCCGGCGGCGTCTTGCCCACGAGGTTCTGGTTGCGAAGGAAGTAGTAGACCGAACCTTCGAAGTTGTTCGTGCCGCTGCGCGTGATGGCGTTGATCGCGCCGCCGGTGAAGCCGCTCTGCGTCACGTCGAAGGGTGAGATGGCGATCTGGAACTCCTCGATGGCGTCGATGGAGATCGGCGTGGAGCCGGTCTGCCCGCCGTTGGTGCCCTGGGCCGAAAGGCCGAAGACGTCGTTGTTGACCGCGCCGTCGATGAAGATCGAGTTGAAGCGGTTGTTCTGTCCGGCAATGGAGATGGCCGGCCCGTCGTCATCGTCGTTCTCGACGTAGGCCTGGGGCGTCAGGCGCGTGAAGTCGGCCAGGTCCCGCCCGATGGTGGGCATGATCTCCAGCTTGGTCTCGTCGATGGTGGTGGCCACGCCCGTGCGTTCGGCGTCGAAGAGGCCGCCGGCGACGACCTGTATCTCCGCCAGTTCGACGGCGTTCTCCTGAAGGGTGACGTCGAGACGGTAGGTCTCGCCGAGGTTCAGCATGATGCCTTCCCGGACGAAGTCCTCGAAGCCGACAAACGAGACGGTAACGCGATAGGGCCCTCCCACGCGCATGTTGCGCAGGTTGTAGGCCCCGTCGGCGTTGGTAGCCGTGCCGTATTCGGAGCCCGAAGGCAGGTGAACCGCCACGACGTTGGCGCCGGGCAGAGTGTCGCCGTTGGGATCGGTCACGACGCCGCGCATCGACGCCGTGGTCACGCCCTGGCCCAAAGCGCTTCCGGTCAGGAAGGCCGCCAGGACGAAGCCGAATAGTCGCTTGGTGACAGAATGCTTCATGAAATCCTCCGCGAATGGCTTAACATGAGGTTAACGTTAAGGTAACGATAAGGTAACGATTATCTGCACCCCACACCGGAGGCAGGAGTGCAGGTGGAAAGTGAGACGACGGTCGGGCTTGAGAGAGCCGCCGATGGTGGTTGGGGTGATGCGCCGGAGACGGCTCTTGTGGGGACGCCGGAGCCCTCTCCTCGCACAAAGGTTTGATTTTTTGACCGAATTTGCAAGGGCAATTTACAGCCTCATAAAAGGGATATGAGCGAAGAAATGGTGGATAAAGAATCCTTAATACACACAATAAATCAATGAATCATAAATATTTCCGTCAAAAAAACAAAAGGGCTCAGGGGGGCGATTTTGCCACACGTTCGGCCGCCTCGAGCGCGCGCAGCGTGTTTCCGCCAAGAAGCTTGTAAATCTCTTCCTCCGAATATCCTCGCCGGAGCAGGGCGTAGGTGATCCACGGCAGGCGCGTCACGTCGTCGAGACCGGCAGGCATACGGGCGCCGTCGAAGTCGGAGCCGAGCGCGACGTGGTCGATGCCGGCCACACGCACGGCATGGTCGATGTGGGCGAGGACGTCGTCGAGGCCGGCAGGCGGGAGGCCGCGCTCCTGCCGCACGGCAAAGACCGCGGCCCAGAGCCGCCGGAGATCCCCCGTCCGCCCGCCGAGCCGCCGGTAGACCTCGTCCATCACGTCGGGCGTGAGGCCCCGGTTGACCATCGGCTCGTAAAAGTTGATCATGACCACACCGCCGTGGGCGGCCAGCGCCCGGAGCATGTCGTCGTCCACGTTGCGCACCACGTCGGTGAGCGCCCGCGTCGAGGAGTGCGAGAGAATGACCGGCGCTTCGGAGACGGCGAGAAC
>JALSSK010000172.1 GCA_026984335.1 Rhodothermales bacterium | reverse complement strand
AGCCCCTTGGCGGTGGTCATCCGGGAGAAGCGTCCGTCCTCGTAAACCGCCACTCCGGCGCCGCGCGTGCCGATCCAGACCCGGCCCTCCGGCTCCACGTGAAGCGCATTGAGGTCGTCGCTCGGCAGGCCGTCTTCCGTGGTGAAACGGCGCATACCGCCGTCGGCGTCGAAGCGATAGAGTCCGGCGTCGAACGTGCTGACCCAGAGCGCGCCCGTCTCGTCCTCATCGATGGCGCTGATCCGCCCATTCGCCAGGCGGTCGTTCAGGGGATGCGGCGTCAGGGACCCGTCGCGATAGCGCATCAACCCGCCGCCGCGCGTGCCGACCCACAGCGTCCCGTCCCGGCTCTCGAAAAGCGTTTCGATGTTGTTGACGCGAAGGGCCGTATTGCGTTTATCGAAGACGTGGAAGCGAAGGCCGTCAAAGCGGGCGAGGCCTTCCTGCGTGCCCACCCACAGATAGCCGTCGCGGGTCTGGAGCAAGGCCGTGACGGTCTTGACGGGCAATCCCTCCTCGATGCCCCAGCGATCGAGCGCATACTGCGTGACGGCCTTTTCGGGGTCGAGCGAGCGAACCGGTTGCGCAAACGCGAATCCGCCCCCTGCCACCCACAGGAGCGTCGAGGCCAATGCAATGAATATCCGGGACGCCCCAAAAGGCATTCTATGCGTACCATTTTGGTGTCGGGGGAGCCCCCCACCTCCGACGTCGACGTCTCGGCAGGAAATCCATCATCCATCTCGGGATAGAGCTGTCTTGCAGATCCATTCAATGGGAGGCGCTGTTCCCCGGTATCGTCTGTCGCCGGAATGCCTTAAGCGCGCCTCTTCTCTCCCCCATCCCTCGAAAGGACCGGCTCCGACCCTCACATTTTTTTTGAAAAAGAGGGACGAACCCGAGCCTCCGGCTCCCCCGCCCGACCGCGCAAACCTCGCAACACCGGTCGTCGTATACTGCGGGCTCCAGAGGCCTGTATTCGTCGCCCGACGCCCGGGCATGAATCGTTCCTTTCGTTCCTCCTCACCCGCCCCCCGCCCGTCCCCATGGAAACCGTTCTCCTCTCCTCCCACCGTCGCTTTCGTCCGGAAAAGATGCAGAAGGTTCCGGTTTTCGAATCGCCCCGGCTCTTTTTTGATCAGTATTGCCTGTTGCCCGGCCAATTCCAGAAGGTGCACGCGCATGCGCGTGAGGACAAGATCTACGTGGTTCTGGAAGGCAGGGCGGTTTTCGACATCGGCGGCGAGCGGCGGTCGCTCGGGGCGGGGTATGCGGTGATCGCCCGCGCCGGTGTGCCGCACGGCGTCCGAAACGACGGCGACGCGCCGACGACGCTCCTCGTGACGATGGCGCCGCGCCCCGACCGGGCGGGTTGAGCGCCACCGAAGCGGCGGCAAGTCCTACCGTAATCGTGAAATCTTTGCCCGGCCCACGCGTCTCCGGGACCGACAGGGGCGGCAGTCGCCGTCGGCAGTGCGGTGGTACGTGATTTGAACGTAGACGGTCGCGGCGTATCCACCGCGCCGATGAGTCGAGCCCAAGTTGTCCGAGATCCCCATGTCCGCACGAGCCTCCCACCGTCTGTCTCTGCGCGCCCTGTCCGTGGTGCGCATCCCCCTTCGCCTGAGCGACCGCATCCTGCCTGACGATCTCCGCGGCGAGGCCCGACGGCGGGGCCGTCTGCTCATCGTCACGCTCGGCATGATGCTCTTCACGTCCGTGCTTTTTCTGGCGCGCGGTCTCGGTTCGCCCCCCGGCTTCGGCGCGGCCACAGCGGTCATCGCCGCGCAGGCCGTCTTTTTCGGGTCGCTCCTGCTCGTGCTTCACATAACCGGCGCGCCCCGGCTCGCGGGCGGACTCCTCATCATGGAGTTGTCCGTCGTGGCCGCCGCGCTCACGGTCGCCTCGAACGGCGTCGGGCTACACGCACTGTTCTTTCTGCCGGCGCTGCCGGCGCTCGGACTGCTCCTCGTCGATCACCGGCTGGCGGCCGCCGCCGCGCTCCCCATCGCGGCGGCGCTCCTCCGGCCCGTATCGTGGGTTCCGGCGCTGCTCTCCCCTGCCGCCATCGAGACCCTCACCGCTTTCCTCGTGCTCTCGGTCACTCTCGGTCTCGCGGGGCTCGGCCTCCTCGGGTGGGGATACGCCGCGCATCTCCGCCGCCGGCTCTCACATGCCCGCGAGCTGCTCCGGCGGAGCCGCGCCGTCGCCTCGGAGCGCCGGGCCCGGTTCCGGAGCATACAGCAGCGCACCCTTGACGCCGCGACACAAATCCGGCAAGACTACCAGACACGGCACGAAACCGCCCTTGCCGAGTTGCTCCGGCGCCGCGATGAACTCGAACACCTGAAAGCCACGCTCCTGGCCAACATCAGCCATGAGGTGCGAACGCCGTTGACCGGCATCCTCGGCTATCTGGCCGTGCTCGAAGACCTCCTCGAAGAGCACGAACGCGAACTCGCCCGTCCGATCCGCACCCATGCCGAGCACCTTCTCGAAACCCTCAACGCCATCCTGGACCTGTCGCGCCTCGAGCAGGGTCCTCCGCCTCTCGTCTTGCAGCCGATGCCGGCCTGCGTGCCCGTCGCCGAGACCGTGCGCGCCCTCAAGCCACGGGCGCATGAAAAGGGCCTTCGTCTCGAGATGATCGCGCGCGCGCCGGAGGCCTGCGCCCTCCTCGAGACGAAGAGCCTCGACACGATCCTCTTTCACCTGATCTCGAACGCCATCAAATTCACCGAAGAAGGCCGGGTGACCGTGGAAGTGGATGCCGACGAGACCTGGGTGATGGTGCGCGTGCGAGACACCGGTGTGGGCATCGCGCCGCATTTTCTCCCGCATCTCTTTGACGCCTTTCGGCAGGCATCGGCGGGCGAGACCCGCCGCTTCGGCGGCAATGGGATCGGGCTGACGATCGTGAAAAAACTGACCAGCCGACTCCAGGGCGAGGTCATCGTCGAGAGCGCCCCCCGGCAGGGCGCCACCTTCACCGTGCGCTTCCCCCGCGTCGTTCCGTCCTCTCTTCCCGCCACGCTTCCACGCGCCGCCTGAGCCTCTCCGGCGTGTTTCCTCGGTTCCGGCGCTTCCGCCGCGCAACAAGGCCGAAGCGCCGACGTAGAGCCCGTCACCCAAACGCAACGACGTGGAAGCCTTCCCCCGTCCGGTTCGTCTAGTATGGCGAGGGCGGTTTCCCCGGATCTCCGCTCCTCACCCCGCCCCGCGATGGCTTTGAGGCGCTCCGTGCGGCCTGTAACAATTCACGCCGCCCGCCGTTTACTGCCACCGTGATTTGCCCGCCTATCACCAAGCGTTGTCCTCTTGATCATGCACCCCTTTGCTCTCCCGCATCGATGCCTTTCCTTTTTTTGCTTCCTGCTTGGCGCAATGCTCCTCGTGATGCCGGAGCCTGCATCTGCACAGGCGCAGCATGCGCGCACGATCACCTTCGATGAAGCCGTGCGCATCGCGCTCGAACGCAACGTCACGCTCAAACGCGCCCGCAACACGGTCTCGCTCCAGTCAACGACCGTCGCCAAGGAACGCGCCGACTTCCTGCCCAACCTGAACCTCTCCTCGAACGCCAACCGCAACTTCGGCCTCTCGTTCGATCAGACGACGGGCCGCGTCGTCTCCACGACGAGCGACGCCTTCAGTCTCGGCGCCAACTCGTCGATCAACCTGTTCAACGGCTTCGGCGACGTCGCCTCGTACAACCAGGCCAGGCTGACGTTGGAGGCCAATGAGCATTCCTACGACCGCACGCGACAGACCGTGCTCTTCAACGTCATCACCAACTATCTGCAGGTGATCCTCGACCATGAGCAGATCCGCATCCGGCGCGAGGATCTAGAAGCGCAGCGACGGCAGCTCGAGCGCATCGACGAGTTCGTCCGCGTCGGTTCACGTCCCATCTCGGACCTGTACCAGCAACAGGCCACCACGGCCAACAGCGAGCTTCAGTTGCTGGAGGCAGAACGTCTGGCTCAGATCAGCGAGACGCGGTTGATCCAGGTGCTTCAGCTCGATCCTTTTCAGGAATACGAGTTCGTCGCGCCCACGGCGCAGGAGATCAGCCTGATTCCTCAGACGTACGACGCCGAAGCGCTGCTCCGGAGCGCGTTCGATCGACGGGCGGACCTGAAGGCGCAGGAATTGACCATCGCCGCCGCCTCGGAGGGCATCCGCTTTGCCCGGTCCGCCTCACTCCCGCGCCTTTCCCTCTCGGGGGGCCTCAACACCCGGTACTCCAGCCAGCTCCGGCGCGCTTCGGATTTCCAGGAAGTCACCGACCCCGTCACCGGCGAGACCCAGATGATCCCCACCGGCTTTGCCACCGTGCCCTTCGGCAATCAGCTCTCCGACAACCGCTCCGAATTCATCGGTCTGAACCTCCAGATCCCGATCTTCAACCGCTTTCAAACGAAAACCAACGTCGAGCGGGCGCGCGTGCAATATGAGAACGCGCGGCTGGACCTGGAAAACCTGGAACAGTCCGTCGCTTCGGAGGTGCGCCAGGCCTACCTCGACTATCAGACGGCCGTCAAGCGGCTCGACGTGACGGAGAAGCAGCTTCAGGCCGCCCAACAGGCCCTCGACGTGGAGCAGGAGCGATACAACGTGGGCGCCTCCACGCTCGTCGAACTGACGCAGGCGCGCTCGAACTTCGTGCAGGCTTCGAGCAACCGTATCCAGGCGATCTATCGGTTCCATTTTCAGGGTAAGTTGATCGAATACTATCAGGGCATCCTCGATGCCTCGCGGCCGCTCTTTCGCTGATTTTCAGCGGCCCCGTTCGGACCGGCCTCTACGCATCCCGACGCCCTCCCATCAAGCCAACCAAAGGCATGGCAAAACAAAAGAAAAGCGCCACGCGCCGCATTCTGTTTTTGATTATCGCTCTGATCGTGCTGCTCGCCGCCGTCGGCGCCATCGGCAAGGCGACCGGGCTCTTCGGCTCCCGCGACAAGGGCGTGGAGGTGGAGACGGCGAAGGCCGAGTTGCGCACGATCACGCAGGTGGTGACCGCCTCGGGCAAGGTCCAGCCCGAGGTCGAGGTCAAGCTCAGCCCCGACGTCTCCGGAGAGATCATCGAGCTGCGCGTCAAGGAAGGCGACAAGGTGCAGCAGGGCGACCTCCTGGCCCGCATCCGACCGGATTTTTACGAGGCGCAGGTGGAACAGGCCGAAGCCGGCGTCTCTCAGGCGAAGGCGACGCAGGCCCAGCGCCGGGCCGATATGCTCACGGCCGAGATCGAGTACAAACGACAACAGTCCCTCTTCGACAAGCAGGCCATCTCGGAGAGCGATCTCCTGCGCGCCAAGAATCAGTATGACGTGGCCAAAGCCGGATACGACGCCGCCCGCTACTCGGTCGAGAGTGCGGAGGCCCGGCTGCGCGAGGCCCGCGAACAGCTCTCGAAGACGGCCATCTATGCGCCCATGAGCGGCACCGTGAGCAAGCTCGAAGTCGAACTCGGCGAACGCGTCGTCGGCACCACGCAGTTTACGGGCACCGAGATGCTCCGCATCGCCAAGCTCGACCAGATGGAACTCGAAGTGGACGTCAACGAGAACGACGTGGTCAACGTGGCCATCGGCGACACGGCCACCATCGAGATCGACGCCTATCCGGAGCGCGCCTTCCACGGCCTCGTCACCGAAATCGCCAATTCGGCGCGCACCACCGGCGCGGGCACGCAAGAACAGGTGACCAACTTCCCCGTCAAGATCCGCGTGCTCGACCGGCACAACCTCGACCTCGGCAATACGGCCCGGCAGACGCTTCAGAGCGAAGAGGTGCCTCTCCCCACCGAAGACACGCCCCAGTTCCGCCCCGGCATGAGCGGCACCGTGGACATCTACACCAAGACCGTCCACGACGTCGTCTCCGTGCCCATCCAGGCCGTCACCGTGCGCGACTTCGTAAAAGTCAAACCCTCCGAGGAAGCGCCCGCCGATTCCACGAAGGAGCGCGCCGAGCCGTCGCTCAAAGAAGACCTCCGCAAGGTCGTCTTCCTCGTCGAGAACGGAAAGGCCAAGATGGTCGAGGTCGAAACCGGCATCTCGGACGACACCCACATCGAGATCAAGCGCGGCCTCCAGGGTGGAGAAGAGGTCGTCATCGGGCCGTATCGCGTGGTCAGCCGCATGCTCAAGCCGGACGACCCGGTGCGGATCAAGAAAGAAGGCGAGGCGCGCGGCCCGGTCGCCTCGTCCGAATAAACCGCCCCCGGATGCCTCCTTCCCGAAGACCAGACGCTGAAAGAACCGACATGGGAGCAACCCCGAGCGACGGCCGGCCATTGATCGAGTTGATCGACATCGCGAAAGTCTACCAGATGGGCACGCAGAAAGTGCACGCGCTGGCGGGTGTCTCGCTCACGGTCCACCCGAACGAGTACATCGCCGTGATGGGTCCCTCCGGCTCGGGCAAGTCGACCATGATGAACATCATCGGCTGCCTCGACGTGCCCACCACGGGCGCGTACATCCTCAACGGCCAGCGCGTGAGCGAGATGACGGACGACGAACTCGCGGAGGTGCGCAACAAGGAGATCGGCTTCGTCTTTCAGACGTTCAATCTGTTGCCCCGGGTGAACTGCCTGCAGAACGTGGAGTTGCCGCTCATCTACTCCGGCATCCGGCGACGGGAGCGGCGGGAGATGGCCGAGCGCGCGCTTTACAACGTCGGTCTCGGCGACCGCATCGATCACAAGCCGAACGAGCTCTCCGGCGGTCAGCGGCAGCGTGTGGCCGTGGCGCGGGCCCTCGTCAACAACCCCTCGCTGCTGCTCGCCGACGAGCCGACGGGCAACCTCGACACGCGCACCGGCGAGGAGATCCTTCGTCTCTTCGAAACGCTCTATCGCAAGGGCAACACCATCATGCTCGTCACACACGAGGCTGAGATCGCCAAGCACGCCCGCCGCATCGTGCGCCTCCGCGACGGACGCATCGAGCACGACGAGCCCGTGCCGCATCCGACGCTCGCCCACCTCGACCTCGCCGACCTCGAAACCGAGGCCCTCCACGCGGCCTGACCCTCCCGCGCTTCGGAGACGGGAACCGATATTCGCAAAAGGCGTTTCGGACTGCCTGTAAACGATATGCCGCGTTCGTCTAGGGGTCTAGGACGCCGGCCTCTCACGCCGGTAACACGGGTTCAAATCCCGTACGCGGTACCCAGCCTCGGAGCGCCTTCTCCGGGGCTTTTTGTTTGCGATCGCCTCACGAAAAAAAAGCGGCTCCGGTTTCCCGAAGCCGCTCGTCTTTTCATGACCGGGCCTGCGTCATTCGCCTTTGCCTTGCTCCCCGTCCGGGGAAGCCTGCTTCTTGGGCATGAGCACGTTGTCGATCAGGCCGTACTCTTTGGCCTCTTCCGCGCCCATCCAGTAATCCCGGTCGGCGTCGGCCTCGATCTTGTTGACGTCCTGCCCCGTATGTTCGGCGAGGATCTCATAGAGCCGACGCTTCATCTTCAGGATCTCCCGCGCGTGGATCTCGATGTCGGAAGCCTGCCCCTGCACGCCGCCCATCCAGGGCTGGTGGATCATGATGCGCGAGTTCGGCAGCGCGGCGCGTTTGCCCGCCGCGCCCGCCGCCAGCAACACCGAGCCCATCGACGCGGCCAGACCGACGCAGATCGTCGCCACGGGACAGCTGATGTACTGCATCGTATCGTAGACGGCGAGCCCGCTGTCGATGGAACCGCCGGGCGAGTTGACATAAATGTTGATGTCGCGCTCGGGGTCTTCGCTGGCGAGGTAGAGCAACTGGGCCACCATCAGGTTCGCCACCTGATCGTTGATCGCCGTGCCGAGAATGATGATGCGTTCTTTCAGGAGCCGGCTGAAGATGTCGTAGGCGCGCTCGCCGCGGGTGGTCTGCTCCACCACCATCGGCACGAGCGCGCCCATCGAGTTCTCCTTAAAGGGACCGCTGTAGATCCCGCCCGGCGGCGTGCCCAGGCCCTTGCTGAATTTCAAAAAATCATCAACCATCGTTGCCTTCCATCGGGTTCAGAATGATGCGACGCAGAGCGGGCCTCGAAGAGCCGCGCCCTTCTGCCGCCCCTGTTTTACGCCTGATGCAACCGTGCCGGAACGGCGTTAGTTCCGTCGCCGAAACACCGTTCCGGGGCGCGCGCCCGCGCCATCCGCGCCGCCCTCCATGTGGGGCGCAGGCGGCCTGCGACGGCGGCCCCGGTCTCCGGAACGTCTCGCTCAGGCTTGCTCCCGGGCCTCGTCTTTACCGGCTTCCGGCGCGGCCGCTTCCGGCGCGGCCGCTTCCGTCACCTCCGCCCCGGCGGCTTCCGGCTCCTCGCCCTCGATGATCTCGAATTCCGCTTCGGAAGCCTGTTGCGCTTCCTCGGCGAGACGCTGCGCCTCCTCCTCGCGCGCCTTCATCTCCGCCTCGTACGTCTCCAGGTCTTTCTCGACGACCTCGAACTTCGCCTCCAGGGCTTTGAAGACCTTCTCGTTGAGCAGGCGCTGGTCGAGTTGATCCATCAGCGTCCGGTTCACCTGATAATACTGGCGGAGGTCGTCGGCGGAGAACTCGGCTTCGGCGGCCATCTCCTCGAAGTGCGCCATCCGGTCTTCGTCCGTCACCGCCAGCCCTTCCTGCTCGATGAGCTTGTCCCGGATGAACATCCACCGCGCCTGCCGCACGGCGTCGGGCTTACGGCTCTGAAGGTAGCCGGACAGGTCGAAGCCCTCGGGGATCTCGCCTCCGACGTACTGTTTCAATTCATCGACGAACGACTCGAGGTACATGCCGACGACCGACTCCGGCACCGGGATCGGGTGGCGTTCCACGAGCCGTTCCACCATCTCTCCTTCCATGAGCTCGCGCCCGCGCTTCTCCCACATCTCTTCGAGATGCTTCCGGATGTCGGCGCGAAGGTCTTCCACGCGCTCGATGCGGCCCTCGGTGAGTTCCTTGACGAACTCGTCGTCGAGTTCGGGCATCTCCCGCCGCTTCACTTCCCGGATCGTCACGTCATACGTGTGGGTGTGATGCGGAGCGCCGGAACCGGCGTCGCCGTGGTCATGATCGTGCGCCAGCGTCACGCGGACCGTCTCGCCCGCTTTCTTTCCAACGAGCGGCTTGCGGAGCGCTTCGGGCGTCTCCTCGTCGTTGAGGAAAAAGGCGCGCTCCGTCTTTTGCCCGATGATCGGGGTCCCGCTCGCCTCGTCGATGGTCTGCATCTCGACCTCGACGTAGTCCTCGGGACCGGCGGGCTCGTCTACCGGAACGAGGTCGGCCTCTTTTTCGAGCAGGCGCTCGATCTCCCGCTCGACCTCCTCGTCGGTGACCTCGTGGACGAGCCGCGTCACCTGTTCGCCGGACAGGTCTTCGAGTTCGAACGTGGGCCGCACACCGAAGCGCACCGCGGCGTGAAGATCGCCTTCGAGTTCATAGTCGAGCCGTGTCAGGACGGGTTGCCCGAGCACCTCGTACGCGCCCTTTTCGAGCACTTCGCTCTCATAGACTTTCTGCACCCGCTCGGCCGCCAGCGTCTCGCCGATCTCCTGCCCGTGGAGTTTTTTCACGAGCGAAAGCGGCACTTTGCCGGGCCGGAAGCCGCGCATGGTGGCCCGGCTTCGCTGCGCCCGAAGCGCCTTGTTGAGCTCTTCCGCCAGTTCTTCGGCGGGAATGGTCACGTCGAACTCGTACTCGACGTCGCTGATCTGTTTGATCTCTGTCTGCATCGTCCTCTGGAATGCGCGTCCGGGGCCGGCCCAGAGGCCGGGTCCGACGGCGGTCTATCGACAAGAAAAGGGATGCTCGGGCACCCCTCCGTGAAAAGATATCCTGACCTTGAACGCCTTCATGCGGCGGGGTAGAGCGCCTTTTTCGGCGGCGTCGCATGACGTTTCAGCTTCGGCATGAGCTCTTCGATCTTGAACTTCCACAGGCCCGCGCTCCGGATCCACACCCGGATCGTCTCCCCGTCGTGAAGGGTGAGCACGAGGTTGGCGGTGCGGCGATCCCGCACCCCGTCGATCCACTCGACCGAGGCCACGTCGGCCAGCGAGACGAGGCGTCGGTGCGGCCCGCGCCATCCCATCCCGGAAAACACCAGACGGTCCTCGAAGAGCCGGGCGCGCGCCCGCGCCAGCCGCCGCCCCTCATACCGGAACGGTCCCGTCATCACCGTGATCTCGCGCATGAGCTTTTCCGAGCCTGTGAGTTCTCTCGTGTGAACCGTGTGCGTAGGATTTACCGAAGAGCATCCGGCTCGCTATCGACCCTGCCGAACGGGATAAGTTCTTCCCTTTTCGACAAAAAAGTGCCACCGTGCCGACTTTTTCACGAAAACTCAGAAGTCAAAGCCAACGGAGAGATAGACGTTTCGTGGGCCGAAGCTGCGCCCGTCGTAGGGCCAGGCGAAGTCGAGGCGGACCGGATAGCCGAGCAGGATCGTGCGCAGCCCGAAGCCCGCGCCGACGAGCAGGTCGTCGAAGACGCGCTTGCCGTCCTCGTTCCGGCGGAAGACGTTGAACCGTTTGTCGAGGCCGCGCCCGCCCCACACGCCCCCCACGTCGGTGAAAGCCACGCCCTGGATGTTGTAGAGGGGGAGGATCGGCAGCGGTCCCGGCAAGAGCGCCGCCACGAGCGGGAAGCGAAACTCGGCGTTGAGGAGCCCGAAATACGAGCCGTTGCGCGCGTTGATGTCGAAGCCGCGCAGGGGCAGGATGGGGGTGGCGAAGACGAAGTCGGTGAGGTCGTCGATGGGGAAGCCGTTGACCTCGTCGAAGGAGCGGTTGATCCAGTTGAGCACGCCGGAGCTGTAGAAGAGCTGCCGGTTCGGGCCGAAAGAAGCGCCGCCGGAGGTGCGGAGGGCGAAGCTGTACCGGCCGCGCCCGAACGAGGCGTACCCGCGCGCGTCGGCGAGCACGGAGAAGAACCGCACCTGTCGGTCGTTGAAGCTGAAGGGGCTGCCGGAGAGACTCAGCGCCACGCGCGTCCCGCCGGAAGGCGCGAGGAAGCCCGGCGTGGTGACGTCGCGTGTGAAGGTGACCGACGGGTAGAGGAGCGTCCGCGTCTGCGACGGCTCGGCGGCGTCGGTGATGTCGGCCTGGCTGACGCCGACGACGGACAGATCCACGTCGAGACGACGGAACTTGTCGAACGGATAGCCGGCCGACAGGCTCATGCCGTACTGCCGGTAGCGGAAGTACGTGGGCGAGGGCCTGCGGAAATCGGGGAGCAGGCGCGAGGTGTGAAAACCGGTGAAGCTCCAGTCGGTGCGGCGCGGCAGGTAATCGTAGGCGATGATGTAGTCCGAATTGCGGAGATCGATGAGCAAGTTCGTGGCCACGACGATGCGGTGGTTGCCGAGCATGTCGGAGAACATCATCTGCGTGATGCCCTGCACCCCGTAGAGCACGTCATAACCCGCCGTGCCGTAGACGATGTCGGGCGAGAAGCTGAGCCGGTATTTTTTCGGTTTGAAGTTGCCTTCGGCGTCGAGGTTGTCCGTCGGGTGAAAGGGGTCGTCGAAGGGGTCGTCGTCCTCGTAGCCGGCTTCCCGGCGTCGTTCGCGGCGTTCGCGGCGGACCTCCTCGAAGGCGCTGGTGAACGTGTAGTCCGGGAAATCGACGCGCACGCCGCCGGTGTGCAGGCTGTCGGTGACGAGAGGAGGCGGGGCGGCGTCCGTGTCGGCGGCGCCTTCGAAAGAGGCGGAGAACGGAGGCTGCGCCGCCGCCAGCAGGAGCGAGCGCGGGTCGCGGGTGCGGTCGCGGGCATACGGCGCGCCGTCGGAGGCGTCGCGGAGGAAGGGGTTGCTCTGCCGGAGCGCGGGGCGGGCCAGCGCCAGCGCGGGGGCGGGCGCGGAAGTCTCTTTCATCGCCCGTTGCGCCCACACGTTCGGCGCGAGCGGAGCGCGCCCCGGGTCCCGCTCGAAAGGCGCACGCAGGATGAAGATCGACGGCGTGCCTTCGCGCAGGCTCACGAGCGCCGCGCGCTGCCCGTCCGCCGAGAGCGCCACCTGCATCACCCCCACCGCCAGATCCGTGAGCGGCCGTTCGACGCCCGTGGCGAGATCCTTTTCATACAGGTTGTACACCCCGTTCCGGTCCGAGACGAAGAGCAGCCGGTTCGGGTCCGCGCCAAACTTTGCGTGCTTGTCGTCCCATTGTTCGTCGAACGTGAGCCGTTCCAGGCGGTCCGCGCCGAAGTTCAGGCGATAGACGTCGAACTGGTGATAGTCCTGATCGATCATCCGGAAGGCGTCGCCCCGATAGCGTCCCGTTTCGAGGTGGGCGCCCCGGTCGCTGTGAAAGACGAGGGCCGCGCCGTCCGGGCTCCACGCCGGCTCGTGGTCGCTGAAGACATCGTTCGTATAGTTGACCGACCGGCCCGTGGCCAGGTCGAGCACGAAGAGGTCGCTCTGTCCGTCCACCGACGCTTCGAAGGCGATGCGCGCGCCGTCCGGGCTCCACGCCACGGACAGGATCTGATCGACGTCGGGGACGCGGTAGTGCGTCGCGGCGCGGGTGCGCACGTCCACCACGGCGACGGCGTCGCTCGGCCCGCTCTTGACGGCCAGCGCGATCTTCTCCCCGTCGGGGCTCCACGAAAGGCCGGGCGTGAGGATGCGCAGGCTCTCGAAGGCCGTGCTCGTCTGCCCGGCCACCAGCTTTCGAAGGATCGCGCCGTCCGTGACATTGGCCAGATAGACGTCGAAGAGGCCGTTCTTCGTGGTGACGTACGCCAGCCGGTCTCCCTGCGGCGAGAGCGCGGGGCTGGTGTTGTAGAAGCCGTCCTCGCGCGTGATGAGCGGTCGGGCAATGACGCCGAGATCCTCGCGGGCGGCCACCTCGGGGAAATAGACCTCGCGGAGCGCTTTGTGCCAGCGCCGGGAGAGGTCTTCCAGCGAAAGGCCCGTCGCCCGCCGGAAGGCGCCGTCCACCGAACGCCCGGCCTTCAAGCGCTGAAGTATGTCGGCGATCTTCTCTTCCCCGTACTGCTCGGCCACGTAATCCCACACGCTCTGCCCGCCGCGATAGGCAAAGAAACCGTCGAGGCGCTCGATGGAGGGCAGATGATCGTCGAGAATCGCCTCCCGCACGTACATGTCGGAGTCGGTGTCCCACCCGAGGGCGGCATACTCGGCCAGCCCTTCGTTGAACCACAACGGCAGCCGAAGCCGGATGTTGTTTTGAAGAATGGCCTGAATCGACCCGCCATACAGCATATCGTTGAGGACGGCGTGGACGAGTTCGTGGTGCACCACACGGCGGAAATCCCGATAGTCGCCGGTGAACGGCACGGCGATGCGATTTTTGAACAGTTCGGTGACGCCGCCGATGCCCTCGGAGTAGGCAGGCAGGTCCACCGCATTGGTCACCGCAAAATCGTTGTGGCTCAGATAGACGATCAGGGGAATGCGGTGCGTGAGGCGGTATTGGAAGAGCCGTGTGATCTGCGCGTACGCCTGCTCCGCCGCCCGCGCCGTGAAGCCGGCCAGGCGCTCTCCCCCCTCATAATAATAGACGTCGAAGTGCTCCGACTGCACGTAGTGCCACGTCTCGGCCCGGTACTGCACCTTGTTTTTTCCGAACCGGAAATACTGGGCCGATGCCCGTCCCGCCACCGCTCCCGTCACCGCCCCCGCCACGAGCAGGGCCGCCGCCATCCTCCGGACCCGACACCACGACACGTTCGACATTGGAAAGGGGAAATTTACACGCGGAGAGACACCGGGTTCTAACCGACGCCTTCCCCCAAGTTCCTGAAATCCAAGGCAAAAAGGGAGCCGTCAAAGGCGCGCATCCGCTCGCGTCAGGGGGCGCACCTTCGGTCGCATCGAGGTCACACACCCATACCTCCACCCATTTCGCGTCGGGGCGTTCGTCCTCCCCCGGACCAGCCGTCCTCTCCCACGGATCGCTCTCCCGAGCGCGGCGCTCAGGCATACCGGATCCATCGGAGGAGGTCCTTGAGGCGCGCTTTTTTGCCGTACATGAGGATGCCGACGCGATAGACGCGGGCGCTCACCCAGATCGCCCCGATGAACGCGCCGACGAGCAAGAGGAACGAGAGCGACACCTGCCAGAAGGGCACGTCGGTGACGGCCACGCGCACCACCATCGGGATGGGCGAGAAGAAGGGGATCATCGACAGGAGCACCGCCAGCGTGGAGTTGGGCGCTTCGATGACCGGCTGGATGAAGATGATCGAGATGATGATAGGCATCATCACCGGCAGGAGCAGGGACTGGGCGTCCTGCTGCTGTTCCACCGCCGAGCCGATGGCGGCGAAGAGGCTGGCATAAAGCAGATAGCCCGCGAGGAAGAAGAGCACGAACCACACGAAGACGTCCGGCGAGAGGTGCGGCGGGGTGAAGTTGGCCGCGGCCAGCAGTTCCTCCTGCGAGGCGTCGACCGGGAGGTTCAGCTTCGCCGGGTCGAGGAAGAGCGAGAGGATGGTCCCCGAGAAGAGCGTCCCTGCCATGATGAGCGCCGCCCACACCACCATCTGCACCAGCCCCATCGCGCCGATGCCGAGCACCTTGCCCATGAGCAGTTGAAAGGGCCGCACCGACGAGACGATGATTTCGACCACACGGCTGAGCTTCTCCTCGATGACGCCCTGCATCACCACGGAGCCGTAGATGAGCATGGCCAGATAGATGAGGAAACCCATGATGAACCCGACCACGATGTACGCGCCCGTGTCCCCGGCGGTCTCGCCCGCTTCGGTCAGCTTCACCATGCGGATCGGCACGCGTTGCTTCAGGATGTCGATCACTTCGAGCGGCACGTTGCGCCGAAGCAGCCGTTGTTTCTCGACGGCGCTCCGCACCCGCCCCGCAATTTCTCCCTGAAAGACCGAGGCCCCGCCGCCCTCCGGCGAGTAGTACACGGCTTCTCCCTCACCGTCGAGCAACCCGGCCGGGAGCACCAGATAGCCGTCGTATCGGCCCGCCATCACCGCGCTCCGCACCGAATCCGGCGGGACGTCGGGCGCGACGAACCGGTACCGTTCGTCCGACGACGCCTCCAGATCCGGCAACAGCACGCCCGTCTCGTCGACCACCGCGATGGTGCGTTCTCCGCCTTCCATGGCCGAAACCGCCACCACGCCGATGATGACGAAGAAGGCGATCAACGCGATGGGACCGAGCAACGTGGTGAGGATGAACCACTTCGAACGCACCCGTCGCAAGAATTCGTTCTTGAGGACGATCCAGATTTTGCTCATAGCATCAACGGCTCAAAATGAGAGGGCGCGCCCACCCCGCGAACGCCGGTCCACGCGGTCATCCGGCGGCGGCCCCGTACGCTTCCGGCTCCTGCCGCCGGCCGCTCACGACGGTGACGAAGATTTCCCGCAGCGGCGGCTCCACGAGTTCGAAGCGCGTAATCTCCCGCACGCCGGCCAGGGCCCGTTCGAGCACGCGACGCGGCGTCGCCCCGTCGAGCAGGCGAAGCTCCGCGTGACTCCGGCTCCGCATACTCAGCCGCGCCAGCCCTTCGGCTTCGATCTCGTCAAGGAACGCATCGTCGCCGTCGAAGTCGAGCAGGATGGTGTTGCGCCCGAAGCGACGTTTCACCTCGCGAAGCGCTCCCTGCAGCACGATCTCCCCCTTCGAGATCAGGCAGATGTCGTCGCACAACTGTTCCACCTGTTCCATGCGGTGTGAGGCAAAGAGGATCGTGCGCCCGTCCTCCTTCAGTTCCATGATGACGTCGTTGAGCAACTCGGCATTGATCGGGTCGAGGCCGCCGAAAGGCTCGTCGAGGATGAGCAGTTCGGGCGCATGGAGGATGGTGGCGATGAACTGCACTTTCTGCTGCATCCCCTTGGAGAGCTCCTCGGTTTTCTTCCCGGCCCAGTCGCTCGCGCCGAAACGGTCGAGCCAGTGCCGCACCCTCTTCCGGGCGTCGGAGCGCGAGAGCCCCTTCAGTTCGGCCAGGTAGACCAGTTGCTCGCCCACCTTCATCTTCTTGTACAACCCCCGCTCTTCGGGCAGATAGCCCATGCGCTCCTGGCTCCACGGTCCCACCGGTTGACCGTCGAGCAGCACCCGCCCCTCATCCGGCACGGTGATGTACGCAATCATGCGAATGGTGGAGGTCTTGCCCGCGCCGTTGGGACCGAGCAGGCCGAGGATTCGACCCGGATGCGCCGTGAAGGAGACACGGTTCACGGCCACGAGGTCGCCGTATCGCTTCGTCACGTTCTCGAGAGAGAGCATCATGGGCCTGCCGCGGATCGCAAAAAAAAACAACCTCTTCTTCGAGCCCCTCCTCCAAAAGTTGCGCAGAAGGTCAGGCGCAACGGGGCCGTCGCTCGCCTCGGGAAGACGGTCCTGCCGAAGGG
>JALSSK010000171.1 GCA_026984335.1 Rhodothermales bacterium | reverse complement strand
TCGACAGAAAGAACACCTGAAGGTTGAACGACCATCTTCGCATATCTTCATAAAAATCAGACAGGTACGGATTATCGTCCACCCGCTCGAAATAGGCTTCCCACTTGAAATAGTCGCTCAGGACCTTCGTGAGCGAGCTTTTCCCGGCCCCGATGTTTCCGGCGACGGCGACGTACTTCTTCCCGGCCGTCTGAATGTCGGATGTATTCCCCATGTGTGCAGTGGATGCGGTAGGATGGATCACTTCAAAACCGCGCCCAAGATACGACATGTTCGGTGGTATGCGCGGCGTCGCCTTCGGGGAGTTTGTGAATAACCGGCCCCCGGCCCCGTGCCGACGTTTCCCGGGGCGGCGTCAGGAGCATGGAGCCTCCATGAGGCCCTGCCCCGGCGGTCGAGCGTCTCGCCGGCCCTCTTCCCGCGAGGAAGCCAAACGTCAAACGCTTCGAAGTCCATGGCTCCGAAGCGTTTCCCTCGTGAGGACCGGGCTTTGCAGATCCCCCGTCGGATCCGTAAAACGAAACATCCCCGCAAGTCGAAAACTTACGGGGATGTCGAAGTGCCCAGGAGAGGACTCGAACCTCCACGGCCGTAATGGCCACTAGATCCTGAATCTAGCGCGTCTACCACTTCCGCCACCTGGGCATCGAAGGACGGCAATTCTACGCATTATTCCCGCCCGGCGCAACCCCTGTGAAACCCATCGCCTGTTTTCATAACGACTTCGCAATGCCCGGGTTTCGATGGGAATCCATGACGCGCTCTTGCTTGCCTCCCCCACAATTCCGAGCTTTGTCGGGCGTTCCGATCTCCCGGTTCTCTTCATGAAAAACGTCTTCCCATGCGCCTGAGACCTTCGTTTCTTCTCGCCGCCGTCCTTCTTCTGGGCGCCGCACGGCCCGTCCGGGCCCAGGACGCTCGTCCGATCCCCTACCCCGTCCTCCCCTCCCCGCAGTTCGAGCGCGCCGTCGAACGGGGGACCCGCACCGCCACCGGAATGCCCGGCCCCCGGTACTGGACCAACTCGGCGGATTACACCATTCACGCCGAGCTCTCGCCCGACACCCGGATGTTGCGCGGGCAGGAGACCATCCGCTACCACAACCATTCCCCGGACGACCTCGACCGTATCCTGGTTCATCTGCGGCAGAACCTGCACAAGGAAGGGGTCATCCGGAACCGCCCGCAGCAGCTCACCGGCGGCATGCATCTCTCGGAGGTCCGATATAACGGCGAGGTCCTGCTCGAACACGCATCCGGACGCAACCCGGGGCCCGGTTACTTCATCGACGGAACGGTGATGCGCCTCACGCCGCCCGAGCCCCTTGCCTCGGGGGCGACCGCCACGCTCACGTTCTCCTGGAGCTTCGAAGTGCCCGGCCTCGGCGCGCCGCGCATGGGTCAGGACGGCGAGGTGTTCTACCTGGGCTACTGGTATCCGCAGCTCGCCGTCTACGACGACGTCAACGGGTGGAAGGCCGATCCGTACATGGGCAACGGCGAGTTTTACATGGACTACGGCGCGTACGACGTCGCCATCGACGTGCCCGAAGGCTGGCTCGTCGGCGCTACGGGGGTGCTCCGGAACCCCGAGGAGGTCCTTTCCGAGCAGACCCGCGCCCGCCTGGCGATGGCCGCCGACAACCGCGGGAGCGGGGCCGTCGTGCACGTCGTCGAGGCCGGGGACCGCGCGCCCGGGCGCTCCACCGCCGCGAGCGCCGACGGACGGCTGACCTGGCGCTTCCACGCCGGGAACGTCCGCGACTTCGCCTTCGGGACTTCGGCGCGCTACCTCTGGGACGCCACGACCGCCGAAGTGGGCGACCGCGACGGAGACGGCACAGAGGATTTCGCCATGATCCACGCGCTCTATCGCCCGGAGGCCGAAGCCTGGGACCGCTCCGCCGAGTTCGGCAAGTTCTCCATCGAATACCTGTCAAAGATGTTCATGCCCTATCCGTACCCGCACCTGACGACGGTGGAGGGCATCATCGGCGGCGGGATGGAATACCCGATGATCACCCTCATCGGCGGCGCGCGCAACGACCGCTCGCTCTTCGGCGTCACGTTCCATGAGATCGGCCACATGTGGTTTCCGATGGTCGTCGGGCAGGATGAGAAGCAATACACCTGGATGGACGAGGGGCTGACCTCTTTCAACACGAACGAGGGGGTGGCGGCTTTCTGGAACGTAAATGCCTGGGATCCGGCGCGACAGGCCTATTACCGCATTGCCGGAACGGGGCGCGAAGTGGAGCCGATGCGCCACGCGGACCTCTATCCGCCCAACTCACCCGCGCGCGGGATCGCTTCGTACAGCAAACCGGCTGTGGCCCTGAATGCCCTGCGGGGGCTCTTCGGGCAGGAACGTTTCATGCAAGCCTACCGGGAATACGCCCGCCGGTGGGCGTACAAACACCCGCAGCCGTACGACCTTTTCAACACCTTCGAGGAGGTGCTCGGAACTGATCTGGACTGGTTCTGGACGACGATGTTTTACACGACGTGGACGCTCGATCAGGCCGTTGGGGCGGTGGACGAGAGCGCCGGGGAGGTGGTGGTCACGATCCGGGACGAGGGGCTTTCCCCGATGCCGACCCCGGTTCGCGTCACGTATGCCGACGGCTCCGTGGCGGAGCAGACGCTCCCGGTGGACGTCTGGCTCGGCGGCGCGCGCGAGGCCATGCTGCGCTTCGATCCGGGCACGGTCGTCCGCGTCGAGATCGATCCCGAGCGCTTTCTTCCGGACGTCGAACGTGCCAACAACGTGTGGGAGCATTGAGGGCGAAACAAGCGGCGCACGGGAATTGTTGAAAAGGCTGTCAAGAGGCTTGTGCGCTTCGGGAAAGCGCGCTATCTTTGCGTCCGCTCTGGCGAAGCCTCTGCTTCACCGGGCCTTTTCTCTTCCTCGGTAGCTCAATGGTAGAGCATGCGGCTGTTAACCGCAGGGTTGTAGGTTCGAGTCCTACCCGGGGAGCCGAAACTTCAAGCCTAAGGCGCTAATCCACATCGGGTTAGCGCCTTTGCTTTTGGGGGAAGATCGAACCAAGCAGCCTGTGCTTCGCCCGAAACTCGGCCTGCCGGTACACCGTGCCCAGGTTCGAAAGCAGCTTTATGGCGAAATTGAGCTGATCGGCGAAGCTCTCGCTCATCTCGGTAAGCGTCTCGAGCTCGAAACGGAGTCGGTTCAGGGTGTCCTGGTACAGGGTGTCCTGGTATTTGCCCTTCAGCCGCCCGTAGGAACCCGGCGCGATCTGCCCCTCGATGAAGGCTTCATCGACCTTGAACAGCTTCTCCTCCAGCGCTGCAATCTCCTGCCGTAGCCGGGCCACCTTGCGAGCACGGGCCGTCTTCTCATCCCGCGCCAGGTCCTCCAAGATGTCGCCGTACAGCACGGCCACCTCGGGCGCGACCGCGATCTCATTCAGGTAGCGGACGACCTCCACGTTGGCATCGTCGGCCCGGAAGCGCTGGCCATGGCAATGGTGGCAGTGGTAGTACCAGTAGTGGCCGCCGTTGCCCTTCGAGCCGTTTCCGGTGAGCTCCCGGGGCCGCCAGCCCCGAATGGATCGGGGCGGGCGCCGGACCGATCCGTCTCGCTGGGGGCGGCGCGGCGTACTCGGCTGTCGCCCGCACTGGCCCCTGCCGCCCGTAACCCTATGTGCTTGCATGACACCGCGCCGTCCACATGATTTAAGGAACCGCTCGATGTGCTGGCCTACGCCCTCGCACTCGAATACTGGCGTGGCTACCTGACGGCGCGACTGAACCGAACGCCAACCGAGCATATAGCTCGTGCGCTCGAATCCTACGCCTGGTTCCGCCCCAGAGCACGCTGCCTATTACGCACATGCAGGCACTCGAATAAGCCTCATCGTCCGCCTCGTCGGCTTCCCTGTGGATGTTCATCTAATGTGAACAACTCTGTCTTCTTCTTGTTACCTTACACTGGCCTTCTCGTCTCGGGACTGCCCAACATCGAGTAATTCTTAGCATAACTGTATGCCATCTACCTTTTCCTTTTCTGGTCACGAGACCTTCCCACTGCGGTTTAACTGGCTAAAAAAGGCCGCCGATGTGTCGCATAGCCGTCCTCATCGCGTGTACACAGAAGTCGGAGGCGCTGACCTACACGGCGTTCCAGTCGCGTCATCAGAAGTACATCCGGGCGACCAACGGTCTGGAACGGCTTTTTCGAGAGGTCAAGCGGCGCACGCGGGTCGTCGGGGTCTTCCCCAACGAGCGCAGCGCGGAGAGCCTGGCCACTGTGGTGATGCTGCGCGTCTCCTAAGACTGGGCGCAACGAAGATACCTCAACATGGACCCCTTACAGGCCCTTTTTCCTTAACCCACAAAATGCACTACATTATCGGTTTCAAAGGCGGGGATGTGCGCGTCGGAACTCCTCCATGTGTTGCGACCACACATCCTCCTCAGCCGCCTGTAACAGGAGGGCTTCGACGGCCAGGGCTCGCGGTGGCGATGCCAGGGCCGGAACCAGCCGAGGTGATGGAGGAGGAGCCCCAGAATGAAGGAGATGTTGAGCATCACAGACAATAAAACGCCGGCGGAATGATAGGATCCGCCCTTCCGGATCGAGGTTCCAGTATAGCCAGAGCATGTAGGGTTGACCGGCACATCCACACCGGTCTTCGGTTGCCCTGGTAAAGGCGCCGGGAGAGCGGGTCTTATGGGATGGTGGGGCGGGCGGCGCCGGCATCAACCTCTCACGGAGACCTCGACATGAAATCATGCCTTTCTGCCCTCCTCCTCCTCATGGTGCCGGGCGCTTCGCCGCTCTTCGCACAGTGGGCGCCCATCGCCAGCGGTACCTCACAGGATCTGCACGACATCATCGACTTTAACACCGGGCCACCGCTCATCGTCGTCGGAAATCAGGGCACCATCCTGCGGAGCACCGACGACGGCGCGACGTGGACCACCCCGGCAAGCGGTACGGTAGAGGACTTGCTTTCGGTGATCGTGCTTTCTTCGGCTCAGTACTGGATCGGAGGGAGCAACGGGACGGTCCTCATCGCTGATGATGCCGCCCAGACCTGGCATGATGCCTCGCCGCCTGCCGTCACATCCGGGCTTACCGTCTTCTCCCGGTCCTCCGGCTTTGCCTATGCCGTCGGCGATGCCGGTACGATCCTGAAGGGCGAAGCCGACCTGATTGGTGGATTTAACGGGGTGATGTGGACGACACAGATGAGCGGCACATCCAGCAACCTGCATAACGGGAGCGGCTTTGCCAGCAGCCTTGCCTTTGTAGTCGGGGATAACGGCACTATCCTGAAGACCCTCGACGGCGGTACCACATGGACGCCCCTGAACAGCGGGACTGCGAACCACCTGTACAAGTACATCGAATCCGGGAACGGTGCGATGATCGTCGTCGGGCAAGACGGCCTCATCCTCAAGAGCATCGACGGAGGCCTCACCTGGGTACAGAAGCTGGGCGGGCTGGCGCAGGACCTCCTAGACATCGACACCAGCGGGCAGAACGCCAACTTCATTTTGGCTGTCGGGACGGGCGGTCTCATCCTCCGTTCCACCGACAACGGGGAGACCTGGTGTATGCAGACCAGCGGCACGACGGCCGACCTGTACGGAGTCCGTATGACAACCAACAGCGTTCATTATGCCGTCGGCGCCGGCGGACTGATTCTGAAGACGACCAATGGCGGAGGAGCCTGTACGGTGCTGCCGGTCGAGTTGTCCCGGTTCGAGGGCTTCGTCATGGAGGGGGCCGTCCTGCTTCGATGGGAGACGGCCAGCGAAACCAACAACAGCCATTTCGAGGTACAGCACGACCGGGGCGGAGCCTTTGAAACCCTGGCGGTGGTTCCGGGGACGGGGACGAGCCAGGAACCCCGCTCGTATGAATACCGCGTCGAGGCTCTGGAACCGGGGCTCCATACGTTCCGGCTCCGGCAGGTGGATTTCGATGGTGCGGCGGTGTTGAGCGATCCGGTGACGGTGTTCCTGCCAGTGAGCACCGACCTTTTCTTATCTTCTCCATCGCCCAACCCTTTCCTCGAACAGACCGCCTTCATGGTGACCGCGGCCGTGGCGCAACGGGTGCGGGTGGAGCTCTTCAACATGCTGGGGCAGCGCGTAGCCCTGTTGTACGACGCGCCGCTCGCCGCCCACCAACCGGCACACTTCTCCCTGGACGGTGCCGCGCTCCCGAGCGGGCGCTACGTGATCCGGGTCACGGGGGAACGGGCGGTTTCCTCCCGGACGGTGGTCCGGCTCAAATGAGTGCCGTGCAGGCGCCGTTGGTCGTTCCGGGCAACGACCGGCTATAAGAGGACGTACACGGCCTGCACCAGCAGGGCCACAAATCCGGCGGGCCAGATCGAACCCACCAGCAGGTCCCGCGCCTCCACGCTCGCCCTGCGCCCTCGCTCCCGAACGACGACGATGCTCACATGCACGCATCGATAAACTCCCGCACCTCGTCCATCCTTTCCTCCATAAAGCGCCGTAATACATAGGGGCTCAACGCCTCCATCTCCGCGAGTTGCTCCAGCGGTGAAGGCCCGGGCGTCTTCCTGCCGGAGCCGCCCGACACGGGAGGAACCGGCAGTTTCCGGGCAAACTCCAGGCCTGCGGCCACCACGAGCACCAGCTTGCGAAGGTACGTATTGGTCACGCGCCCGGGGTCATCGTAAAAGCGGATGATGGCGGCGAACTCCTTCGGCAATCCCCAGTGACGGATGAGCATCGTGCCCAGTTCGATCGCGTCCGTCTCGAACCGGTGACGTTCCAGCTTGAGAGAGGGGGTGGTAAGCGCACCTGCGGACGCCGCTTCGCCCATACTGTACCATAGGTCGGCATAGCTATCCGGATTATTACTCAGCAACACGAGGCGGCCCGCCTGGTGCAAAAGTCCTCCCGTAAAGGCCCGCTCCGGATCAGGCAGCCTTACGTTTTGGGCCAGATCTCGCGCAAATGCCGCCGTGGCGATGCTGATCGTCATCAAGTGCTTGTAGACCCGTTGCGAACGCGCCGTCCCCACGTCCGCGAAAACCTCCGTCAGGATCTTCATCAAAACGAGGTTGCACACCGGCCGGACCCCCAGCAACGTCAGCGCCCGATCCAGGCTCGACACTTCGCCCCGTACGCTGAAATAGGCGGAGTTCACGTGCGAGAGCACCCAGCTCGCCATGATCGGATCCGCAGCCAGCACGACCTGAAGACGCTCCATGTCCGGACTGGCGCTCGTGCCCGAAAGAACCTCCACGATCTCGGACAGGTTGCCCGGCAACGGTGGAAGCTTCATCTCGGTTTTTCGAACGGGCCTTACCTCGCTCTGCTCGCCTGCCGGCTTATCGAAAGCGACCTGGAGCGTCTCCAGCAGCTTCTTCCACGAAAAGGGCTTGCTGATGAATTCGTCGAAGCCCTTCGCCAGAAACTGCTCCCGATCCTCCGGCAAGCCGTACGCGGTACAGGCCACCGCCGGCGCCCTCTTATACTCGGGCCAACTCCTCAGTTCATGCAAGAGATCTTCACCCGTGCGCTGCTCGCCCAGGTTGATGTCGAGCATCAGCGCATCGAAGGCCGTTGCGGCGGCCTTTTCAAGCGCCTCGTCCACACTGGACGCCGTTGCCACCTCGTATTGTTTCTCCAGCATACGCTTGAGCACAAACTGCGTACTTTTGTCGTCTTCCACCACGAGGATCCGGCGCTTTCGGGCCCCCGTTTGCGACACGGCCGGTTTCCGTTCCTCTCCGTTCGTTTTGCCCTTCGCCGCATCGGCTTCGCGCGGGAACGCGCCTGCTTCACCCCGGGTTTTGCTCGCTTCGGCCGCCGGCGCGCCCGTCGTATCCCGGACGGCGTGCGGCTCCTCGACCGGCCCGGCGTCCGAGACGCGGCGCGGCAGGCGAACCGTGAAGGCGCTGCCCTTCCCACGCTCACTTTCCACCGAAATCTCACCGCCCATCAGCTCCACCAGTCGCTTCGTGATCGACAGGCCCAGCCCGCTGCCCTCATGCGTTCGCGCCAACCCGCTCGATTCTTGCCGGAACTCCTCAAACAGATGGGGCAGAAATACCTCGCTGATGCCGATACCGGTGTCCGTCACTCGAATCGCTACTGCCGATCCTTCGGCTTCTACACCGACCACTACCCCTCCTTCCTTCGTGAACCTGACGGCGTTCGATATCAGGTTCATCAGCACGCGGTTGACGGCCGCACGATCCTGTTCCACTTCGATCGGCTCCTCAGGCAGGGCGAGCGTGAGCGTGAGTCTCTTCTGCAGCGCCTGCTCTCGAAACAACGGCGCCGTCGTCCGGACCTGCTCCACGAGGTCGAAGGGCTCCGGTCTCATCTGTAAACTCCCTCCCTCCAACCGGGTCAGATCCAGCACGGAAGTGAGGGTCTCCAACAGGCGCGAAGCGCCGGCCTGAATCAGTTTGACCAGTTCCTGCTGAGCGGGGCCGACCTCGTCCACCAGAAGGTCCGCCACCCCGGTAATGGCAGAGAGCGGCGTACGGATCTCGTGGCTCATGCACGCCAGAAAGCTCGATTTGAGTCGGCTGAGTTCCTCCGCCCGCTGTTTCGCCTCAAGCAGAGCGGCCTCATAATGCTTCCGCTCGGTGATGTCCACCCCCAGCGCCAGCACGTGATTGATCCGTCCGTCCGAATCGGCGATCGGGCGTTTGAACACCTGAAGAATGCGCCGGCTTCCTCCGGCATCGACGATTTCCAGTTCCGGAATGACCTTCTCGACGCCGGAGTCCATCACCTCGAGGTCGTCCTTGTGGTAGCGCGCCGTTTCCTCCGGTGTGGCCCGGGTTTCCGCATCGGTCTTGCCCTTCAGGTCCTCCACCGTGGTGTCGTAGGCGTCCGCCACCGCTTGGTTGACCAGGGTGAAACGCCCCGCCCGGTCCTTCACGAAAATCAAATGGGGGATGGTGTCGATGACCTGCCGCAGAAAAATGGTCTGTTGCCTCAACTCGTCTTCGGCCCGCTGCTTCTGCCGGCGAAGCTCCTGCTCGTGCAAGGCGCGGCGGATCGCTTCTCCCAGCCTGGCGAGCCGGTCCTTGAGCAGGTAATCCGCCGCCCCCTGCCGGAGCGCGGCCACGGCAAGCTCTTCCCCAAGCGCCCCGCTGACGATGATGAAGGGGATGTCGAGGTCCTGCTCCTGCAACAGCGCCAGCGCTTGCATGGCGTCAAACTGCGGCAGGTGGTAGTCGGCCAGAATCAGATCGGGGCGCGCCCGGAGCGCGTTCAGGTAGGCCGCGGGCGTCTCCACGCGATGGACCTCGACGCTGAAATCGCTTCGTTCGAGCTCGTGCCGGATCAAGTCCGCATCATCGGGATCGTCTTCGAGCAAAAGCGCGTGAAGATACTTCTTCATGGTACCGCTACCCCTCCCGGGGTGATGGTTTGCTTCATGAATGCCGGGCCGGACGCTCACGGCTCCATGGCGGCCCGGCCGGGCGGCGCCGATCCGTTCGTCGGCTGATATTTTCTGCAGCGTCTCATCGAAACGGCTTCCCGGGTGAACGGCAAACCGAACGCCATGAAGGCAACACGCCGGACCGCCTGCACGGCGGGTGCGCTAGGGGGTAGGCAGTTCGTTGAGCAGCAGCCAGTACAGACCTATCGTGCGCATGGCCCGGGTGAACTGCGCGAAGTCCACCGGCTTGACGATGTAGCTGTTGACGCCCAGACGGTAGCTCTCCACCAGGTCCTGCTCCTCGCGCGAGGCCGTCATGACGACCACCGGAACGGCCCGCGTGCGAGGGTCCTCCTTGAGTTGGCGCAAGACCTCCAGCCCGTCCACCAGAGGCAGTTTCAAATCGAGCAGGATCACGCGCGGCGTCTGCTTGTCCCGTCCGGAATACGCACCTCTGGAAAACATGAAGTCGAGCGCGGCGGCGCCGTCCCGAACGACGAGGATGCGGTTGGCGATGTGATGCTGTTCCAACGCATTGAGGGCCATTTCTATGTCGTCCGGGTTGTCCTCGACCAGCAAGATTTCTACGGGGTTTTCGATCGTCATCGTCCCTGGTTTTTTTTCAAAGGGTGTTTGTCAAAGGGTAAAGAAGAAG
Source organism: Rhodothermales bacterium (assembly GCA_026984335.1). Classification (GTDB taxonomy): domain Bacteria; phylum Bacteroidota; class Rhodothermia; order Rhodothermales; family ISCAR-4553; genus JALSSK01. The sequence goes on along the minus strand of JALSSK010000171.1, from coordinate 6,291 downwards.
GCAGCGCCTTCGTCGGGCCGGGCCTCGGCCCAGATGCGCCCGCCGTGGCGTTGGATGATGTTCTGCACGAGCGCCAGCCCCACCCCCGTGCCCTCGTAATCCTCCGCCCGGTGGAGCCGTTGGAAAACGCCGAAGAGCTTGTCGGCATACTGCATGTCGAACCCGACGCCGTTATCGGACACGAAATAGACCGTCCGGCCGTCCTCGACCGAGGCTCCAACCCGGATCCGGGCCTCCGCGCGACGACGGGTATATTTCAATGCATTGCCGAGCAGGTTGGCATAAACCTGTTTGAGCAGCGCCGGATCGGCCCGGCAACGCGGCAGGTCCGCCACTTCGATCTCCACCCGGCGGCCCTCCCGCATGGCCTCCAGGTCCTCGAGCGCCTCCCGCACGATTCGGACGGGCTCGACGGTCCGGCGCTTGAGTTCCTTCCGGCTCAACCGCGAGAACCGAAGCAGATCGTCCACCAGAGCGCCCATCTTGAGCACGTTCGCCTCGATCCGCTTCAGATAGTGCGTCGCCCGGGAACTGAGTTCGTCGGCGTGCTGCTCCATCAGGATTTTGGAGAAGCCGGCCATGGCGCGCAGCGGAGCCCGCAGGTCGTGCGAGACCGAGTAGGAAAAGGCTTCGAGTTGCGCCGTTCGTTCGACGACGCGCTGCTCCAGTTCCTCGTTCAACTTCAGGATCTCTTCCTCGGCCTCCTTGTGTTTGGTCACGTCCATGACGAGAGCCACGAACACCGGCGTCCGGCCCAGGAACGACATCTGGAGATACACTTCGACCGGATACGACGACCCGTCCTTGCGGCGATGGCGCGTCGAGAACTGAATCTGCTCCTGCTTCCCCTCGAGCAACGGCGCCACCAGCTCGGAAAACGATTCCGGTGTGAAAGCAGGTTTCAGATCCAGCGGCGTCATCCGGCGCAGTTCGTCGAGCCCATAGCCGAGGTTTTCACGGGCGCCGCGATTGACCTGAATGAAGCGAAGGGTATTCGCATCAAAGAGGTAGACCTCGTTGAGAGAGTTTTCCAGAATCCGACCGATCCGGGTCTCTCGCTCTTCGGCCTGCACCCGCTCCGTAATATTCTCATGCGACGCGACGATGCGAACGGTGTCTCCCAGAGAGAAACGGTTGACCCGCAGAACGAACCAACGCTCTTCTTCGGGGGCGTGGCAGGGGTACTCCATGCTGAACGTCTCGGTCCGGCGGTCGATCACGTCGCGGATGCCCGAGAGCGCCCGCTTCGCTTCCTCCCCTCCCATGCCCGCAGCCGACCGGCACGCCGCCAGGTAATCGACCCCGACGCCCACACGGCCCGTATCCCCCTCATTGGCTTCGGCAAACCGGCGCCACGCTGCGTTAACGGCGATGATCACCCCCTTCTCGTCCAGCACCGCGATGTGGGCCGACAGCGCGTTGAGCGTTGCATCGAGGAAGCGCTGAGATTCCGCCAGCGCCTCTTCCGCGCGCCTGCGTTCCGCGATTTCCCGCTTGAGCGCTTCATACTGGGTCGTGATCTGAGCCGTGCGTTCGATGACACGCTGCCCCAGGGAAATGTTCAGCGTGCGGATCTCCTCTTCCCACCACTTGCGCTCGGTAACGTCGCGGATGATGCCGGTGAAAATGCGCCGGTTGCCCAGCTGCACCTCACTGACCGAGAGTTCCATCGGAAAGCTGGAGCCGTCCTTGCGCCGCCCGGCCACTTCCCGCCCGATTCCAATGATCGTTCTCCGCCCCGTATCCAGATAGTTTTGCAAATATCCGTCATGCTCTTCCCGGTAAGGCGACGGCATGAGCATGCTCACATTTTGCCCGAGCGCCTCCTCGGCGCTATACCCGAAAATGGCTTCGGCGGCCTCGTTGAACGTCTCGATGATGCCGCGCTCGTCGATGGTGACGATCGCATCGACGGTCGATGCGAGAATGGCCTGAAACTTCGCCTCGCTCTCCTGCAGGCTCTGCACCATCTGCTCGCGCTCGGTGATCTCGTCGGCCGGCTTCCCGGCCCGATGCGCCGCCCTCCGGGTGAACAGGATCGTAAGCGCCAACAGCAGGGTCAGCAGGAGTCCCGCCGCCAGCGTCACTTCGGGAAGCGGGGATCGCATCTCGGACAAAAGGTCCGGCTCCGGCCAGATCCGCAACCGCCACGTCCTCCCCGGCAGCGCGACGTTCGCCTCATAACCCCGGGCGGCCTCATACCGCCGGTCTCCATGACGGTAAATCTCCGAGCCGTCGTCAAAAACGGCGACGGCATAGCCGGACTCGGAGTCCATGCGCACGAAAGCATCGAGGATTTCTTCGAGGGGGAAAACGCCGAGGATGAACCCGCCGATGTCGTCGCTCTCGAAAATGGGCACGGCTACCAGCAGCCCCTTGCCTCCCTGCTCCAGATCAAAGACGTGGCTGACCGTCATCGCACGCTGATCCCGCGCTCGTTCCAGCGCCGCCCGGCGCGGCCCTTCCAGACGAAGGAAAGCGCCGCTGCCCTCCCGCGCTACGACCCACCGCTCACGTAAGGAAGCAGCGACCCACGCGAGGGTTTGCAGGTTGGCGTCGCCCCGGACCAAGATCTGCGCGTCGGCCTGCCACTCCGCCTCGGTCGGCCGACGCACCTCCCACCGCCGGGCCATGCGCGCCAACGCCAGAAATTCCGTTTCCAGCCGCGCCGCGAGCGCGCGCTCGGCCATGACGCCCGACAGCTCGAGCCCGCGCGCAACGTGAGCCCGCTCCCGTGCGACCAACGCCTGCCGGAGAAACAGCGTAGCCGCAAAACCGAACGCGACCACGATGAAGGCGATCCAACGAGGCCACTTCTCTGACCTCCAGGGAGGCAATATGCGAAACGTCACAATGATCATGAAGGGATCAAAAAACGGGAGACGCCGGGCGGCGCAGTCGCTTGATCCGGAAAGCCAAAGACGGCCCGTAAAGGGGATCGACACGCATGACCGTTCCACCCGACCTTCGCTTCGGGACGCCGCGCATCACGAAACAGGTTGCCCGTCCGTGCAGCGCATCCCGCCGGAGACTCGAGCCGGTGGTTTGCTTCTCCGCAAAACGGAAAGGACTCCCACCGAACTCATTCGGCGGATGTCAATCAGGAATGCGCCGTTGTTTATGCGGCGCTTTTACGGGGTCGCGCCCGCCCTGACGCATAGCGCGACGCGGGCGCCGATCCCGCGCCGCAATCACACGTCTCAAAGTATTTCCTCAAATCGAACGAAAAAGGCCGTAGTGAGGTACGTCTGCAATATGCTTCGAAAGCATCCTTACGCCGCCGGAGGAAAGCGCTACGCTCCCCGGGCTACGCAGCAGGTTCAGACCGTCGATCAGGCAACAACGGGGAAGGCCTTACACGAGCGGAGCAGGGCATCCCACTCCGGTGGAGAGCTCGTCTTGAGGATGATCGGATACCGCTCCGGCCCGAGCCGGGCGCTGCCATACCCTAAACCGGACCCAACCTGCATGCCATCCCAACCAACCATTTCCCAACAAACGACCAGGCATCATAGAACGAAGACGTCTCCGTCGCGCCTGAAGCATAACCCTGACACCCGCGAGAAAGGCATGTGTTCGAATCCGACACCGGGCCCGATGGCGCCCCCTGTTCGGACGACTCAAGAATTGACCCCAAACCCCATCAGATAACGACGCTCCTGCATGATTGCAACGCCGCGTCGCATCAGATCCTCACGTCTCATTCCCTGTCATTCCAACCAACCATGCACCGCAAATATGCGGCTTGTCCAGAATTAACCCCAAGTTACGCGCCAATGGCCATTAGATTAACGATAACGGTTTTGTAAAGCAACAACGAGGAAAACAATACGGAAGCGGTCCGGGTTCCGCCCCGGCGGTTCGTCCCACGCCGTCCGGGTATCCGAGACCGGCCACATACGAGCAGAAGCACGACGTTCAAGCGAGGAAGATTGAAGCTTAACGAAGGCCCTCTAAAGAAGGCCCTCTAAAGCAGGGGAAACCCACAACGGACGCCGGAAACGGGGGGAGCCCGGCCCCCTGCGTCCGGGTCAAAGCGCCCCGAAGGCCCGGGCCGAAGATCAACCACCTGACGCCCGAGCAGCTCGACCGGCTGCTGATCACTATCGAAACGCACCACGACACGAGCGCAGCGACGGGCCGAAGGCAAACGACGGGCCGCGCCGGCCGCAACCTCCGCCGGTGCGACGGCGTCATCCGCTTCACCGCCGGCAGCGGCCTGCGCCTGGGCGAGCTCTGCGCGCTCAAGTGGAAGGACGTGCCCCTTGCGCAAGGGCTGATCGTCGTCCACTCCGATGCCGCCCACCGCACCAAAAGCGGGGACAGCCGGATCGTACAGATCGCACCGATGGCTGCCGAGGTGCTGCGCCGGCTGAGCGGGGTGCGCGAGATGCCCGGCAAGGCCTACGTGTTCAGGGGACCAAAGAGCGATCAACTTTCTTACATACTTTCCAGCCGCCTCTTCCGAAAGTACCGCCGATTGGCTAATCTTCCCGAGGCGCCGTCGTTCCACAGCGTGCGGAAGACCTACGGCGCCATCCTGACCTCCGGCGGCGTGCCCATTCGCAGCATCCGGAAGCTCCTCGGCCACAGCGACATGCGCATCACCGCCGAGATCTACGCGGATGTGCTGAGCGACGCCCTGCGAAAGCAGGTGGAAGGGGCGTTTAGCAACTTGCATTTGTAGTACCTTGCCTAGATAATCTCCCCGTCAGTGGAATCACCGCTCCGATTCAGCCTTAAGCAGTCGGTTCTAACAGCTGTTATATTTCAGGCATCCCCGTATATTATATTTTTAAAATTGTATTGTTTACGTCTTTGGAATGGGAGAGCCCAACGTTTCCCATTCGGATCTGTTTTCCATACCTCCAGCGACTTCACCTTGTTATCTGATCTGCTAAATCTCCAGCGACTTCTCAAGGAGCTCAAGACCCGATCTCGGGTGAAGACCACCCACCAGGAACTCTTGCTGGGATTGCATCTTCGCGCACCAGATCGTTTCCGTGAGGTAATGCACGGAAACGAAGGTGATGCCCTTTCTTGTCTTGTAGATGCTGTCAATGATCATCTTCTGAAATTTCTCAAATCTTATAAGAGCGTGCAAGAACGGGGAAACATTCCTGTACCCCAACTTCGACTTTGGTGCAAGGAAATCGTTGTTTCTCGATCGAATGAGATCTTTAATCTTGAAGAAAGCCATTTGGGAATATTCCTCAAATCAGCTGCTGAAAGCGGAGAACATGCGGTTCTGAGTCTGGCTTTTGATGTAGCCGAGTACCTGTGCCTGTTACCAGATGATCTGCTCGAACGAGCCGTAGAAGATAGGTTTCTGCTCTATCTTGAAGAGCAAGACATTCTGTTATTTTCTATCGACAGATTGCTGACATCCATCACGCGACGAGCGGAAGATGCACGGGAATGTCTTGCAATAAGCTACTTAGGATATGTTTTACGTATGGCGTGTAAATACATCGGACGAGGGGTCTCCTATCTGGATCTAGTACAGGAGGGGGCTACTGGGCTGCTGGAGGCCATCAAACGATTCGATCCTCGACATAATCAATTCAAGCAGCGTGCCACTGTTTGGATCTGGCAGCGGATAAATAGTGCGCTCGCTGAGTACGGACGCACCATTCGTCTTCCGCAACAGGTGTTTAAGAGCGTTTACGCCGCAGAACAAACATGTGATGCCTTGTGCAGAGCTGGCATCGTTGAACCTGCAGCACCCGACCTTCTGCTTCAAGAGGATGATCTCAGCGCAGATGACAGAGCCTTGCTAGCGACGTGGTGGATTGGTCACGATATGCTTCCTCAAAGTATCCTTACAAAGCAGCACCAGAGGTTGGCAAAATACGACCAGCTTCTCATTTATCTGGTTCCTCCGTGTTCGCTAGATAAACCTGTGGATGGCATAGCCACATCTGACCCGAGAAGATCTACTGAGGATGATCCGCTGCCGACACGTCTTAAAGAAGTGCTTGTAGATGATGATGTTGCCTCTAATCCCGATGCCTCGCTGATTGAGGAGAGCCTACATATTGATATCGAGCTGAGCCTATCCATGCTGCATCCACGCGAGGCAGAGATCACGCGCCTTTATTTTGGTATTGGCCGTGAACACCCTTCGACGTTGGAAGAGATAGGGCAGCGTTTCGATCTCACACGAGAGCGAGTGCGTCAGATCAAAAATAAGTCGTTGCAAAAGCTCAAGCAAAGTCGTCTCTGTGAAGAGCTTAAAGACTATGTTGCTGGTAGAAATAAGCTTTCAACTCTTGTCGCCATCGATCCTTT
>JALSSK010000170.1 GCA_026984335.1 Rhodothermales bacterium | reverse complement strand
TTCCGTATCGATGCTGTTCCGGGTCCGGCCGCTCTTTTTCTCGGCAGAGATTTTCCGGAGCATCTGCTGGTATTGCTTTGAGATGCGGAGCGGCGGGGCGTTGGCGCTGTTGAGCGAGATGATGAAACCTTCGTCGTCCTCATACCGGACCGTGAAGTCGGGGGTGATGTAGTTTTGCGCGGCGGTGAACTCGCCCTCGCCCGGCTTGGGGTTGAGGTGCTGGATGAGGTCGTAGGCCTCCTTGAGTTCCTCGTTCGTGACGTTGAGCCTCTTCTTGATGGCCTCGAAGTGTTTCATGGTGAAGGCCTTGTAGGCGTCCTTCAGCATGCGGATGGCGACGTCGCGGCCCGGCGTCTCTTCGGACATGGCCTCGAGCTGGATGAGCAGGCACTCCCGCAGGTCGCGCGCGGCGATGCCGACGGGGTCGAGACGCTGAATGCGGCGGAGCACGGCTTCGACGTCCTCTTCGGAGAGGAGGATGCCGTGATTGAAAGCGATGTCGTCGATGATGGAGACGAGCGGGCGGCGGAGGTATCCGTCCTCGTCGATGGAGCCGATGATCTGTTCGGCGATGAGGGTCTCGGTCTCGTCGAGGTCAAGGAAGGTGAGCTGGTTCATGAGGTGCTCGGCCATGCTCACGCGCGCGGGCATGGGCAGTTCGCGGCGGTCCTCCTCGTCGCTTTTGTCGACCTGCGCCTTATAGCCGTAGAGGTCGTCGGAGCTGTTGAGGAATTCATCCCAGTCGTATTCGTCTTCCGCGTTCTTTTCCTCTTGGGCTTCGGCCGGTTCTTCCGCCGTGCCTTCCTCTTCGGTCGGTTCTTCGCGCTCGTCTTCCCCGCTCGTCTCTTCGAGGTCTTCTTCCATCCCTTCTTCGAGGAGGGGATTGGCCTCCATCTCGGCCTTGATGCGCTGTTCGAGCGCCAGCGTCGGCAACTGAAGCAGCTTGATGTACTGAATCTGTTGCGGCGACAGCTTTTGCTGAAGCGATTGTTTTTGCTGAAGATTAAGCATTACTACCTCTCGAAATCATCAATCACGGTTGGGAAGACGGGTTCAGCGCCGCCCGTCGCTCTTCGCAGGCTTCCCGGAACTTTTGAACCCACGCTTCGCCGTACTTGCGGCGGAGGGGTTCGTGCAGAAAGTCGGTGAGAAGGATCCCACGCCGTTGTCCATTGGTCCGGGCGGAGTCACACAGGGGGACGCGCTCATAGTTGAGCACCTCGAGGTCGCCGTAGGATTCCACGCGCACGGGGAAGAGGTGGCACGAGATCGGCTTCGGGAAGTCGATTCGGCCCGCCTGGTAGGCTTTTTGAAGGGCGCACTTCGCGACGGGCCCCTCATACGTGACGAAGACGCATGCGCCCTTTCCGACGCACGTGGTGGCGTATTCGCCCGGCCCGATTTCCTCCCACACGCCCTCGCGCTCGATGACGACCAGCGCTTCGGGGGTGAGGTGTTTGCGCACGCGCGGGAGCAGGTCTTCGAGCACGGCGCGTTCTTCCGGCTCCAGCGGGGCGCCGGAGGTCCCGTGCACGCAGCACGCCCCGAGGCATGCCCCGAGATTGCACGCAAAGGGCGCCTCGAGCAGGTCGTCGGAAATGAGTATGTCGTCCACTGCAAACATAATGCCTTAAACGTAGAACTCGCGCATCGGTTTGTCAATAACCGGGGATGGAAAGCCGGTTATTTCTGGAAGAAGGATCGACCGGGAGGGCGCAGGCGTTAAGGCGCGCCACCGACGGGAAAAGCAGGCGGGCGGAAACCCGGACGTTGCCTCGGCGCTTGAATACGAGGCCCCGCCCGATGACCGTACGCCGTCAGCGCGGGGCCGCACCTTTCGTCCCGCCACGGAACGACCCCAGAGGAGAGCACGCATGAGCACCGGACCGGACGCCCTCGCGCCGCGCCCCCACCGCAGCGACGAGGATTTCGAAAAAGCCCTCCGCCCCTCCACGCTCGACGAGTTCGTGGGACAGCAACAGATCAAGGACAACCTCCGGGTGTTCATGACGGCGGCGCTCCAACGCGGCGAGACGCTCGACCACGTCCTGCTCTCCGGGCCGCCGGGGCTCGGCAAGACGACCCTCGCCTTCATCATCGCCGAGGAGATGGGAGCGGCCATCAAAACCACGAGCGGCCCCGTCCTCGACAAGCCGGCAAGCATCGCGGGGCTGCTGACGAACCTCAGCGAAGGCGACGTGCTCTTCATCGACGAGATCCACCGCCTCAGCCCCGTCGTCGAAGAGTACCTCTATTCCGCCATGGAGGACTACCGCATCGACATCATCATCGACAGCGGGCCGAGCGCGCGGAGCGTGAAGATCAACCTCCCGCCGTTCACGCTTATCGGAGCCACCACGCGGAAGGGGCTGCTCACCGCGCCGCTCCGCGCCCGCTTCGGCATCGACTTCCGGTATGATTATTACACCTCCGACCTGCTCCGGCAGATCGTCGTGCGCTCGGCGCGCATCCTCGGCGTGGGCATCTCGGAGGAGGGCGCGCACGAGATCGCCCGGAGGAGCCGGGGCACGCCGCGCATCGCCAACCGGCTGCTTCGCCGCACGCGCGATTTCGCCGAGGTCGAGAGCGACGGGCGCATCACGCTCGCCATCGCCGACCGCGCCCTGCACGCGCTCAACGTGGACGAGCGCGGCCTCGACGACATGGACAAGCGCATCCTGCTGACGCTCATCGAAAAGTTCGGCGGCGGCCCGACCGGATTGACGAACCTGTCCGTCTCGGTGGGGGAGGATGCGGGCACCATCGAGGAGGTGTACGAGCCGTATCTCATTCAGGAGGGCTTCGTCGAGCGGACGCCCCGGGGGCGCATGGCCACGCCGCGCGCCTACGAGCATTTCCACCGCATCCCCCCGCCCCGCCCCGGCGACCTCTTCGCGGGGGCGACGTGAGCGGAACGCCCGTGAGCGGCGGGACCTCCATGAGCGACGCGCTCATTCGAGCGGCGCGGCGGGATCGAGGAGGGCCGGGCTGCGGAGAAGGAGCCGGGCCGTCGCCGTGTTGGAGGCCAGCGGAACGTTGTGCACGTTGCACACCCGCATGAGCATCTGAATGTCGGGGTCGTGCGGATGTTTGTCGAGCGGGTCGACGAAGAAGAAGACGCCGTGGATCTCTCCCGTGGCCACGCGCGCGGCGATCTGCGCGTCGCCGCCGAGCGGGCCGGAGAGCATGCGCGTGACGGGGAGTTGCACCTCGTCGGCGATCATCTTGCCCGTGGTGCCGGTGGCGATGAGGTCGAACCGTGCGAGAGACGCCCGGTTGCGAAGGGCGAAGGCCACCATTTCGGCTTTCTTCCCGTCGTGGGCGATGAGGGCGAGGGTGCGGCGGGCGTGCGCCATGAGCGGGCCTCTGCGTGCGTGGACGAAACTCTGCGCCGTTTACCCGTCGCGCGCGCCCGTGTTCTGTCGCCGGACGTTGCCGTTTTAAAAAACCCTTGCGGTCTCACCGGTCGTAGTAATCCTCCCGGAGTTCGTCGGCAAAGCGGTCGGCGGCGTAGTCGGCGAGGTTCTTGAACGCCCGCTCCATCTCATCGACCGAGAGCGAGGCGAGCGTGGCCGCCGTGAAGACGTTGCCGAGGGTGGG
>JALSSK010000169.1 GCA_026984335.1 Rhodothermales bacterium | reverse complement strand
TTGAAAATGAACGAGTTGTGTGAAATAAAAAAATCAAAGGATGTTGGTGAGGGGATAGCGCTCCGTGCCGATGACTTCGCGGCGGATGAGTCCCGCGTGGGCCGTTTCGTAGAAGATGAGGGTGTCCTCCTTCGGGTGAAACAGCTTGCGGGCCTCGGCCAGGAGGTCGTCTTTCTGTCGTTTCGAGAGCGCGCCCTCGAAGACGGAACGTTGCACGTGATGCAGGTAGCGGCGGAAGAGTTTGAGCACGCGGGCGGCGCGTTTCGCTTTCACGTCGTAAACGGCGATGCAGTAGGGCATGAGGCGGTCCGGGATGCAGGGGAGGAAAGGGTTACCCTTTCAGGCGGAAGCCGGTGAACGGGTGCGCTTCGGGGTCGTTGAGGTGGCGGATGAGTTCGTGGCAGGCGAGCAGCAGGAGTTCGTCGTAACGCACGCGTCGGCCGCTTTCTTCGAGGAACAACGTTTGCCGGAGCCGTCGGTCCCAGTGTTCGACGAAGCGTCGGCGTCCCGTTTCGTTGAGGTAGACGCCGTCCTCGTGGGGTTCGAAGTGTTTTTCGGTGAGGCGTCCGGTCCGGATCAGGGAGAAGATCGTGCGGTCGACGAGGAGGGGTTTGAAGATCTCGCTCAGGTCGAGGGCGAGGCTGAAGCGGCGGTCGCCGGGTTCGTGCAGGTAGGCGATGGTGGGGTCGAGCGCGGTGTGGTAGATTTTCTGCAGGACGGCGGCGTAGCACAACGTATTGCCGAAGCTGATGAGGGCGTTGAGCGGATCGCGGGGCGGGCGTCGGGAGCGTCGGGTGAAGGCGAAGGGGCCCTCTCCGATGCCGGGGAGGGCGTTCCAGGCCCGGTAGTAGGCATTGCGGGCGGCGCCTTCGAGGCCGAAGACCTCGTCCACGTCGGAGGCGTGCGCCAGGCGGTCGCGTTGGTCGCCGAGGAGGCGGCAGGCTTCGTCGAGCCGGCGGCGGGCGTCTTCGGGGAGGCGGCGCCGGTAATAGCGAAGCACCCGCCGCATGTTGAAGAGCGCGGCGCGGGCGAAGGCCCGGGCCAGGCACAGCCTGCGCTTCGGGCGCAGGTAGTGGGCGGCCTGGAGCACGTGCAGACGCCCGCTCAACTGCCCGGCGCGCGGGTACAGCGTGGCCGTATAGTTGCCGTAGTAGTCGAAGAAGTGGAGCAGCACCCCGTGCCGGGCCAGCAGGCCGACGAGCTTCGAGTTCAGGTCCACTTCGCCGAGCGCGTAGAGCGCGTCCACCTGTTCGATGGGGATGGGCAGGCGCTTCGGAGGCGCATCCTCGGGCGCGTCGGGGTCGGCGCGTTCGAGCACGAGTGAGCGCCGGCGTCGCCGCAGACGCCCGCCCACGGTCAGGTAATAGGGTTGCTTCACGGTCGGGGTTCGGAAAGATTCGCGGGAACGCAAGGATAAGGACCCGCACCCCCGCGCGCCCGAAACGCCGACTTCAGGACGCGGGCGGTGAATTCGCGGCACTGTCGCCGAATGTGGGAAAGGCTTCGGGACCTTCGGTCAAAAGCGCAGACACCTCATCGCAGAGTTTTCGGGTATTGTCGTAAAGCTTCTTCAGTTTGAGTTGCTCTTCCCGCATCCCCGCATGATTGACGTGATTGCGCAGATCCCGGAGCCGGGCCCAGACCGATGCCAGTTTTTCCGAAGGAGATCCCTCCGGGAATTCATGAGCGGTGACTCTTTCCACAAGAGTGTGAAGGAAGTTCTGAGCCTTCTCCCGGTGCTCTTTCTTCAGAAGAACATCTCTTTCCGTGGAGCCTGTAATCTGGACGCATAGACGAGAGACCAGGGCCTCGCGGCTGAGGGTGAGGGCCTGCTGCAGCTGGTCGGTAGTCAGGTAATACCGGATCATGGCGGCCTGCGCCCGGAAGCCGGCCGCCGTGAAGAGGTGGCCTTCGGCCTCCACGAGCTGGGCGAACCGGGCCCGGACTTCGTCGAGGAGGGCGGCGAAGGGCCGTGCTTCGGGCAGGTGGTCCAGGTCCGTCTCGAGGCGGTCCTCGACCCGGGGCAGTCGCTTCGCGGCGTCCAGGGCGTGCAAGGGTTGCACGAGCGCCAGCGAACGAGTCAACCGTTGCAGGGTCTTCCCGGTCGCATTCAGCCCCCGGGCCCGATAGTCTGCCTCGGAAAGATGGGTCTGCGCCTGGGTATCTGAGAGCAAATGGGCCAGCGCCACGGCATCGCCGGCACGCAGAAAAAAACGGGCGGCCGAGGCCCATTCGATGAGTTTCTGGAACGGCGTAAGGTCGAAGACCGGTGACTCGTCGGTCTCGTTCCGGGATTCCCAGGCGCCGTAGACGATCCGGTCGATGGTCACGTTTTTGGCTGCCTGCAGGTACACGGCGGCGGCCAGCCCGAGCATGGGTTGTGAGCGAAAGCCATGGGTCACGTCCATTAAGAGAGTTGCACCACTAGGGACGGCATCGGCCATGATTCCGAATAACTGCCACAATTCTTCTTCATTCTTCCCCGACGGCACCACGATCGGCTCGTAGTCGCATTCCCTCCGCAGGGCATCGCCATATTTTTGCCGGGCTTCTTCGGTCTGGATCACGAACAACTTTTCCAGGGGGAAAATGTGGGGCAGGGCCGCAGAGAAAAAGCGAGTCCGGTGCCGTTTGTCTCCCAGCACATAGGTGGTTTCTTTATAATTCCCGATGCCGAGGAAAGAAAGTGCGATCATGGCTTGTAGTGTTCGTTGAGCCGTGTGGCGGCGTGGGTGAGGGTTTCGGGCGAGGCGCCGGGCACGAGGAGCCGGAAGCGCGCCCCGAAATCGCGGCGGTAGGCGCCGATGAGTTCGAAGCCTTCGGGCGTCCGGCGGACGAAGAAGCCGATGCCTCCGATGCCGCGCTGCTTGTCGTAGGGCAGCGAGTGGGCCGAGCGGATCCAGTCGTTCTCGCGCCAGACCTTCTCGACGAACTCCCGGAAGCCGGCGGGGTAATGGTCGTCGCGGAAGCGGGGCGGTTCGCGCCCTTCGGCGGGGGGCAGGACCACCGGCTTCGGGTGGCGGGCGCGGTAGCTTTCGAGGAAGAGCTGCCCGATGGGACTGAGCGCGTAGAGGGTTTCCCGTCCTTCGCGCACCTCGGTCAGCAGCACCCGCAGGCGGGGCGGAACGTCGCCGGTCTCGGCGGCGGTGAGGGTCTCGCCGGCTTCGAGGGCGGCCAGCAAGCCCGCGTGCCCGCCCAGCAGGGCGTAGTCGAAGGCCACCGGCATCGGGGGGAAGTCGATGAGGCTGTCGAAGCGTTCGTGCTTGTAGAAGACGGGCACGCCGAGCGCCTGCCCCACCAGCGCGGCGATGGCGATCTGGGCCTTGTAGCCGCCCGTGGCGTCGATGGCCACCTGCCCGGGGCCGAAGGCGCGGATGTGCTTGCCCATCACGCGGACGAGGTTGCGCAGACCGTGCTGCTTGAAGTCGAAGGGGCGCTCGTCCTGCAGCTCCTCGATGACCTCGACCGCCACGGCTTCGAGGGGCAGGTCTTCGCGGGCCTCGAAATAGCGGCGCAGGACCTCGCCGGTGTCGCGCCCGGCCTCGGTGTCGGAGACGAGGAAGACGAGGCGTCGGAGAGCGATGCCCTTTTGCTGACGGATGTGCGCGATGGTGTTGATCTCGGC
>JALSSK010000168.1 GCA_026984335.1 Rhodothermales bacterium | reverse complement strand
GAGCCGGGCGCGTCGTAGGCATGGGTGGCCGAGGTTCCTTCCGCCGTCGTGTTGTCCCCGAAGTTCCACGTCGTGGTTACGGGTTGCTTGGCGTCCTCGTTGATGGTCGCGGAGAACGTGCCCGTCTCATGGGTCTGCAGGCTGTCCGGCGCCGAGATGGAGAGCACCTCTACGGGGACGCTGCGGCAGCCGATCATGCCGAGGGTGGTCACCGCAAACAGGGCTGTGAGGAGAAACGGGAAACGAGGGTGCTTTTTCATGTCGAACTGGGTTTGATCTGGAAGGGAAAGGTCGTTGTTGCAGTGGGAGTGGGGTTCTTCCGCGAAGGGATGGCACCGGGAAGATAGTATAAGGGGAGGAACAAACTCATCATTTCACGAAAGATAAACAATCTTGCCGCATTTTCTGAAGGATGATGCGCGACCCCTGGGAGAAAAGCGCTTCTTTCGGGGAGGGGCCGGGGAAATAAGAAAAGCCTGCCTCCGGGGGGAGACAGGCTGACGCTCTGGGGGCGAACCGGCAGGTTCAGTCGAGCGCGTTGACCCGTTTTTCGAGGGTGCTTTTGTAATTGGCGGCCGTGTTTCGATGAATGATGCCGAAGGCGGCGAGGCGGTCGAGGTACGCCTTCACTTCATTCAGGCGTGCCCTTGCCTCCTGTTTGTCGGTCGTGGCGCGGAGCTTTTTGATCATCGTGCGCATTTTGGCCCGGTGGAACCGGTTGCGGGCCCGTCGTTTCTCGTTTTGCCGAACGCGCTTGAGGGCGGATTTATGCTGTGGCATGGGTGTTCAGGTAAAGTCTTTCGTCATGATCGTGCGCAAAGCCACACAAGGTACGTTGCCTTTGGGCGAAAGTCAAGCGTGGCTTTTTCCGTGTGAGCGGGCGTGGAACCCGCGTCGGCGCGGCCTCGTTGAGCGCGCAGGACGTCCCCTACTTCGCCTGCGCCGACATGTTCTCCTTTTTGGCCGAATTCACACGCGATCCGAATAGCACGTACACCGTCCTCGTGATGGATGAGGAGGGCATGGAGCAGCCGCGCCCCTACCGGGTGCGCCCGAAGCGCCTGTTGATGTGGTGGACGGGCACGGCGCTGGCGCTGGCGCTGGCGCTGCTCTCGCTCGTGATCTTCACGCCGTTGCGCGAGTGGATCCCCGGCTACGGCACCGCCGAGATGCAGCGCTCCGCCCGGCTCAACGCGCTCCGCCTGGCGGCCATGCAGGATTCGCTGGCCATGCAGCAGCAATACATGAGGCAGCTTCGGAACTTGATGCTGGGGCAGATCGACTCTTCGCTGGTGAGGGACGAGCGAGCGCCCGAGCCGACGCTCGCCGTCTCGGGCGAACTGGCCGAGGTGGCCGCCGACCCGCTCTCCGAGGACTGGACCGACCACGAGCAGCCCGCCCTCTCCCTCGAACGCCTCCCCGCCGCCGAGACGCCGCCGGTGACGCCCGTCTCCACGGCAGGCGAGCGTTACCTGACCCGCCTTCGCTTTCCCGTGCTGCCGCCCGTGAACGGTTTCCTCACCCGCGGCTTCGACGCCCGCACCGGGCACTATGCCATCGACCTCGCCGTAGAAGAGGGCAGTGTGGTGCGCGCCGTCGGCGATGGACACGTGATCTTTGCCGACTGGACGCACGAAGGCGGCTTCACCCTGGCGATTCAGCACGCCGACGGCTACGTGTCCGTCTACAAGCACAACCAGCGCCTGCTCAAACGCGTCGGCGACCGGGTGCGCGACCGTGAGGCCATCGCGCTCAGCGGCAACTCCGGCGAGATCACCACCGGGCCGCACCTGCACTTTGAACTGTGGCACAACGGGCTGGCTCAGGATCCCCGGCTTTATTTTCTCGGGCTCTGAGCCGCACCCGAGGGCGCGCATCCCCCCGAAAACAATGGCTCTATTTCGCAAACCAACCAACCGGCAGACACAGTCCATGGCACGACAGGCGAACGTTCCCGCACCTGCACAAATCAACATGATCGGCGAGGGCGCCGTGTTCGAAGGCACGTTGCGCGCGAAAAGCGACGTGCGCATCAGCGGACGGATCATCGGCAAGCTCATCGTCGAGGGCAAGGCGATCCTGGCTCAGGAGGGCGCCATCGAGGGCGAACTGGTGGCGACCGGCGCCGACGTGGCCGGGCGCATCGAGGGCGAGATCCACGTGAAGGAGCGCCTGCTGCTGAAAGGCTCGGCCCGCATCGTCGGCAACGTTTCGACGGCGCGTCTGGTGGTCGAGGAAGGCGCGATGTTGAACGGCGAATGCAAGATGGGTCGGCTGGAGGAAGGCCGGGCCGCCTCGCTCAAACAGAACGGCGCAGCGGCCGCTCCCCCCCGAAATGCCGAAAACAAAAATGCCGAAAACAAAGACGCCCGATAAGGAGCCGCCCCGTCGGCCTTCCTCCGCTTCTCCAGAGGACTGGCGCGCCGGCCTCCGGACGGCAGGGCCGTATCTGGGGCTCGGTATGCAACTGGCCTTCACGATGCTCTTCTTCGTGGGGCTGGGTTACCTCCTGGATCGTTGGCTCGGAACCCTGCCGTGGTTTCTCATCGGCGGGGCCGTGGTGGGCATGACGGCGTTTTTCATTCAGCTTTTCCGCGTCAGCGCCGAAATGAGCGCGCAGGCAAAGATGGAGCGCGAACGCAGGCCGGCGGCGCGCCGACGGCGGGAACGCGGGGAAGAGGACGACCAGGCGTCGTGAAGAGGGCGCGCGTCGGGAGGGCTCCTCATCATATCTTCTTGCATTCATCCACTATTGCCCGTCCTTTCATTCATAATTCATTGCGCCGTATCGATCCCCTTGGGCGTTTCTGCGTAGTTTTGCGTGCTGCCTTTGAAGGCGAGCCGACACGAAACCATTAGCGCCTCAAGATGGCTGCGGATCTCTGGTTGAGCATAAGTCTGGGGGCAGGCATCGGGCTGGCGTATGGGGGATTCAGCTATCTGACTTACCGGCGCGCGCTGTCCGCCTCGAAACGGCGTTTTCAGGTGATCGTCTGGGGCGGCATGCTGGTTCGTATGTTTGCGGCGCTGGCGCTGATCGCGCTCATCGTGGCGCTGGCGCCGGTTCGACCCCTGGCGTTCGTCGGGGCCTTCTTTGCCGTCTTTGCGTTGTCGCTGGCCCTTGAAGTTTTCTTCTTGCACCGCACGCCGTCGGCCGGGCCGCCCGTCGATTAATAGGCCGTCGGTAACGTCTGCCGTCCGGACGCTGTTTTTTCTGGAGTATGATGCATCCTTACTATAAAAACGTCCTGATCCTGCTCGTGGCGCTGCTGGCCTTGCCGGCCGGAGCGCGTGCGCAGGAGCATGAGTCGGAAGGGGGGATGAACCCCATTCACCACGTGACGGACGGCTACGTGCTCGACTTCGAGCCGTTCGGCGAGGTCGAGTTGCCGCGCATCTTCGTGGTGCGCCGCGCCGACGGGCGTTTGGGCGTGGACGTCTACGGCTCGACGCACGCCGCATGTGCTTCGGGGGAATACGTGCCGGCGACGGCGGAGGCGCACGAACCCGCCGGGATGGAGGAAGGGGCGGAGGAAGCCGGGGCCGAGTGCCTGGAGGCGGAACTCGCGCCGGCCGCCGGTCGGCTCATCGCCGATCTTTCGATCTCGCGGCATCTCGTCTTTGCCTGGATCGGCGCGCTCATCGTGCTGC
>JALSSK010000167.1 GCA_026984335.1 Rhodothermales bacterium | reverse complement strand
GTTGTCGTAGTCGCCCCAGGCGAGCGCGCCGAAGGCCAGGGCGGGCAGCCCGGCGTCCGTGGGGGTGAACGCGCCGCCGTCGTTGCGAAAGACGTCCGTGACGAACCGGCCGTTCTCTTCCGAACCCGAGAGCGCGAGGTCGAGGTCGCCGTCGCCGTCGAGGTCGCCCCAGGCGAGGGCGCTGAAGCGGAGGCCGGGCAAGCCGGCTCCCACGTCCGTGAAGCTGCCGTCGTCGTTGCGGTAGACGTGGGTCTCCGGCGTGACGGGCGCCTCGAGGCGCGTCGCCCCGGTGACGGCCGCGTCGAGGTCGCCGTCGCCGTCGAAGTCGCCCCACGCCGCTTCGCCGTCATACACACCCGTCGGAAGCTCGACGAAGGCGCCGGAGAAGAAGTTGTTCTCATTGACGTACACGCGAGCGATGGGAATCTCGATGAGGCCGGAGACGGTGACGGACTCGGTGATGCCGGTCAGGAGCATGTCGAGGTCGCCGTCGCCGTCATAGTCGCCCCACTTGGCGGAGCTCTGCCGCACGGGCGGCACGAGCGTGGTGTTCAGGTTGAGGTCGTGAAAGACCTTCACCTTGACGGGGATCGCCTGTTCACCGACGGAGACGTTGAACGTGGAGTCGTCGGTGCGATAGACGCGGGTGATGGCCTGAAAAAACGTGCTCGCGCCGTTGCTGAAAGCGGCGCGTCCGGTCAGGAGCAGGTCGAGGTCGCCGTCGCCGTCGTAGTCGCCCCAGTCCATCGAGCCGAGGGTGATGGGACGGATGGTATAGGGGATGAGCCAGAACTTCGGAGGGGCGAGCGTGTGCCGGAGCGCTCCGGTGAGCAGGCTCGCCAGAAGGACGGCGGTGAGGCCGCGAGCGGCGGAGCGGAAGAAGGGAGGGCGTCGCCTCATGGCGTGTGCGAGGATAAGCGGGGTGAGCGAAGGGATCATCGAACGAGCAGGACGGCGGAGGTGCGCACCCGCGCCCCGGCGCGCAGTTCGACGAAGTAGACCCCGGCTCCGGCAGGTCGTCCGGCGGCGTCGCGCCCGTCCCACACGGCCTCGTGCGCGCCGGCGGCGGCGGAGCCGTCGAAGAGCGTCGCCACGCGCTTGCCGAGCGCGTCGTACACGCGCAGCGTCGCGCGCTCGGGGCGGGGAAGCTCGAAGCGGAAGGTGGTCCGCGCGCGGAAGGGGTTCGGGAAGGCAGGATGGAGGCTCACGCGCGCGGGCAGTTCCTCCGGGGTGTCCGTGGCGACGCTCGCCGCGTCGGTGACGTTGAAGACGCCTTCCGCCGCGAAGGGCGAGGCGCGGAGGGCCGGGTCGATGGCCTGCACGCTCCAGTAGTACGTCCCGTTCGGCAGGCCGCGAAGCGTCCATGTGGTGTTGTGGAAGACGTTGCCCGCCCGCGCCAGGCGCAGCCGCCCCGTGGCCGGGTCCGCCGCCGCCGCCACGACCTCGCCGCCGCCGGGCGTGCGTCCCACGCGCAGGTTGTACGTGAGGCCGGGCGTCTCCACGGGCGCGTCCCACGCGAACGTCACCGCGGCGGCGGCGACGCCGGCGGCCAGCCCTTGCGGCGGCGGAGGCGGGGGCGGGATCACCTGCCGACGGTTCTCATACAGGTTGGTGACGCTCGGGCCGGAGAAGCTCAACCCGGACGTGAGCAGGTCGAGGTCGCCGTCGCCGTCGTAGTCGCCCCAGTCGGACGCGCCGAACATCGCGCCGATGAGGAAGGCGCTCGTGACGAAGACGCCGTCGCCGTCGTTGCGGAGGAGGCGGGCGGTGCGGCGTCCCTCGGGCTCTTCCGCGCCGGTCAGCAGGAGGTCGAGGTCGCCGTCGTCGTCGTAGTCGCCCCACGCGGAGGTTCCGGCGAGGAGACCGGGCAGCCCGGCTTCGGCGTCGGTGAAGACGCCGTTTCGGTTCTCATAGAGCCGGGTGTGCGTGTCGAAGAAGCGGAGCGTGAGGGCGCCTCCGGAGAGGAGCAGGTCGAGGTCGCCGTCGCCGTCGTAGTCGCCCCAGACCGTCGCGCCGAAGGCGTCGTCGCCGAGGTCCGCGCCGAGGTCGGTGAAGCGCCCGTCGCCGTCGTTGCGGTAGACGGCGGCTCCGAAGCCCGCCTCGTCGGAGACGCCGGAGAGCGCGAGGTCGAGGTCGCCGTCGTTGTCGTAGTCGCCCCAGGCGGCGTCGCCGAAGGCTCCGCCGCGCAGGTCCACCCCGGCGTCGGTGAAACGCCCGTCGCCGTCGTTGCGATAAAGGATGGTGCGGCGCTCACCCGAGGCGTTCACGCCGGAGAGGAGGAGGTCGGCGTCGCCGTCGTTGTCATAGTCGCCCCAGGCCGCCGCGCCGCTGTGGAGGGCTTCGAGCGTGGCCCCGGCGTCGGCGAAGCGGCCGTCGTCGTTGCGGAGGAGCATCGTCACGGGTTCGTACGGCGGGTCCACGGTGCGACTGCCGGAGAGGAACAGGTCGAGGTCGCCGTCGCCGTCGTAGTCGGACCACGCGAGACGACCGTAGACGACGGGCGGCAACCCCGCATCGAGGTCGGTGAAGACCACCGTCGCATCCTCGTCGTCGGCCCGTCCGTCGTTGCGATAGACGGCCGTCACGAGGCCGCTCTCGGTGAGGCCGGAGATCGCCGCATCGAGGTCGCCGTCGCCGTCATAGTCGCCCCAGGCGAGGTAGCCGTGCCGGGTCTGCGGCAGCGTGTGCGGGACGAGGTCGAACGTGAAAGGCTGCGTCACGGGTTGCGCGAGGACCGGACCGGCGGACGACGCGAGGACGAGCAGAAAAAGGGCGGCGCGCCGGATCGGGACGGGGACCATCGCAAATCGCTTCGGAGGGTTCGGGGGCGAGAACGGGACCGCTCCTTCGAAAAGACCGGCCCGCCGGAAAGTACGCTAAATAGACAATCCCGCAAGGGGGCGAAAGGTAAAAAGAAGGGAATGCATGGGAAACGGAAGGCCGTCACGGCGCGAGGCGTTCGGCGGCCCAGCCGTCGGAGGTGCGGGTGAAGCGGATGCGCTCATGGAGACGGCGGGCGGCGGCCTGCCAGAATTCGACGCTCCGGGGGACGACGCGATACGCCTGCCAGTGCGGCGGGCGCGGGATCGGCTCGACGGCGGCAAAACGGGCGTCATACGCGGCCACACGGGCGTCGAGGGCGGCGCGGTCGGGGAGGGGACGGCTCTGCTCGGAGGCCCACGCCGTGACGCGGCTCCGGCGCGGGCGCTCGTCGAAGAACCGGTCCGCCTCGGCCTCCGTCGCCGCCGCCACGTCGCCCCGGATGCGGACCTGCCGTTCGAGCGGCTCCCAGTAGAACGTGAGCGCGGCGCGGGGACAGTGGGCGAGCGCCTTCGCTTTTTCCGAGCGGGTGTCGGTCATGAAGAAGAAGCCCGTCTCGTCGAAGTGGTGGAGAAGGACGATGCGGCCGTCGGGATAACCGTCGGGGGCGAGCGTCGAGAGGCACGTCGCGTGGGGATAGCGGACGGCGCCGGAGCGGCGGGCGTCGTCGAGCCAGCGCTCGAAGAGGGCGAGCGGGTCGGAGGGGAGGTCGAGGCCGAAAGCGCGCATGAGGTGTGATATGTTGTGTCGTGTCTGGCAGCCTATCACTTTTGAATCGAAGGTGCAAGCCTGGACCGTCGATCTACCCCTCCGTCTCGCCAACATGGCCTA
>JALSSK010000166.1 GCA_026984335.1 Rhodothermales bacterium | reverse complement strand
TCACCTTCTCGACGCTCCACACGAACGACGCCCCGAGCGCGGTGAGCCGGCTCTACAAGATGGGCGTGGAGCCGTTTCTGATCGCCTACGCCATCAACCTCGTCGTGGCCCAGCGGCTCATCCGGAAGCTGTGTCCGGAATGCAAGGAGGTCGAAACCGACCTGGACGCGAAGCTTCTGC
Organism: Rhodothermales bacterium; assembly: GCA_026984335.1. Taxonomy (GTDB): domain Bacteria; phylum Bacteroidota; class Rhodothermia; order Rhodothermales; family ISCAR-4553; genus JALSSK01. The sequence goes on along the minus strand of JALSSK010000166.1, from coordinate 16,449 downwards.
ACTATCTCGGCTTCACCGACGAAGAGTTGGCCGCAACGACCTTTTACAAGCCGGGCAAGAACCCGCATTGCAAGACGTGTAAAGGGGCCGGTTACAAGGGCCGCCGGGCCGTCGCGGAGACGATGCTCTTCTCGAAGGAGATCCGCGCGATGATTATGGCCGCCGAGGATATGATCGATGAAGACGGTCTGCGCACCCAGGCCGTGAAGGAGGGCATGCTCACGCTCAAGGATTCGGCCCGCGAGGTCGTCAAGATAGGCGACACGTCCGTCGAAGAGATGCTGCGCGTGGTCGGCGGGGCGCTCTGACGCGATTGTATGGGAGTGTGGGGGCAAGCTTCCTGACGGCGAGCCCCTTTTCACTTTGCCCCGGGGCGATCCGCGACGAAGGCGAGGTACCGGCCCTCGGGATGCACGTCGAGCCGGGTGATGTTCGTCACGCCCAGAGCGGAGAAGTCGGCGAGGGGCTGCCAGCTTCGGGTGAGCGTGTCCCACCGGTAGAGCACGGCGCCGTCGGCCATGAGGAGCCTGCCGTCGGGCGTCCAGGCGTGGTCCTCGCGGCCCGGGAGCGTGGGGCCGATGGGCCGGACGGCGCGCGTGGCGACGTCGAGCACGCGGACGCCCCAGTAGTCTTCGCTGCGTTTGCGGATGAAGCTGACCTCGCGCGTGCCGGGGATGCGCCGGATCGAGCGCCCGACGCCGTGGACGCGCGTCTCGGCCAGGCCCGTGCGCGTGTCGGCGATCCGGAGCGTGGGCGGGTCGCCGAGGACGAAGAGCACGAGCGTGTGATCGTCGCTCCAGGCATAGTAGCCGACGGGCCGGACGTCTTCGAGCACGAGGCGCGGCGCGGAGCCGTCCCTCGCGAAGGCCCACAGCCGCTGCGTCCCGTCCGCCTCCACCCGGACCACGGAGATCCCCTCGCCGCCGGGCATGACGGCGGGCGAATACTCGCTCTCGGGGGTGTGCGTCACCCGGCTGATTGCCTTCGTGGCGAGGTCGATGCGGAAGATGTCCGTCTGCCCGTCGCGGAAGGAGGTATAAAGGATGCTTTGCCCGTCGGGGGTGAATGCGGGCTGGTTGTCGTATCCGTCGCGGTCGGTGAGGTTGACGGCGGCTTCGGGCGCGGGGGCGCCTTCGGTCATCGGGGCGAGCCAGACGTCGGTGGCAGGCGGGGCCTGCGCCGACGCCGAGGCGGCGCAAAGAAGCGTCAGCGTGGCGAGGCAGAGCGAAAGGGGGCGCATGGCATCGGGGATTTGTGGGTTTACACGTTATCACGTTGGAACGTTTCAACGTTCCAACGCCGCTATCCCGTGCTTTGCATGGCCGCGGCGATGCCGTTGATGCTCAGGAAGAGCGCCTGCCGGAGCGGTTCACGTTTGGCTTCGGGGGCGCGGCGGTAGCGTTTCATGAGTTCGATCTGAAGCAGGTTGAGCACGTCCGTGTAGGGGTTGCGAAGGAGGATCGATTCCTGCACGGCGTGGCTGTTGTCGAGCAGTTCGCGCTCGCCGGTGATGCGGAGCACGGCGGCGCGGGCGCGGTGGTAGTCCGTGGCGATGACCTCGTGGAAGGGCTTGTGCACGTCCTCGGCGAGCCGGGCATAGTGCCGGGCGATCTCGAGGCGGGCGCGGGCCATCTCGAGCTGGGCATTGTCGATCACGGCGCGGAAGAAGGGCCAGTCCCGGTAGAGGCGGCGGAGCGTGTCGAGGCGTTCCGGCTCGTCTTCGAGCATCCCGGCAAAGGCGCGTCCGAGGCCGTACCATCCGGGGACGATGTACCGCGTCTGCGTCCACGCGAAGACCCACGGGATGGCGCGCAGCCCCTCGAAGTCGACCTCGCCGGCGGCTTTGCGCGAGACGGGCCGCGAGGCGATGGGCAGGCGGCTGATCTGCTCGATGGGCGTCACCGTCGTATACCACGGCCACAGCTCCGGGTCGTCGATGAGGCCGCGATAGGCTTCCATCGCACCGACGGCGAGCGTTTCCATGAGCGCCGCCTGATCCGCGTCGTCGGACGTCGCCGGAGGCTCGTTGGCGGGGGCCGTCGCCAGAAAGAGGGCGTTGACGATCTGTTCGAGGTGGCGGTGGGCGACGTCGGGGAGGGCATAGCGGAAGGAGATGACCTCGCCCTGTTCGGTGAAGCGGATGCGTCCGTTCCGGCAGGCCGGCGGCATGGCGAGGATGGCCCGGTTGGCCCGCCCGCCGCCGCGCCCCACCGTCCCGCCCCGCCCGTGGAAGAGGCGGAAGTCGACTCCGTGCGCGCGGCACGTGCGTCCGAGGCGTTCCTGCGCTTTGTGGAGCGCCCAGTTCGCCATCAGAAAACCGCCGTCCTTGTTCGAGTCCGAATAGCCGAGCATGATCTCCTGAAAGCGTCCGCGCGCCTGGAGGTGCATCCGGTAGACGGGGTGCGTGAAGAGGGCCTCCATGAAGAGGTGCGCCGTCTCCAGGTCCTCGATGGTCTCGAAGAGCGGGACGACGTCGAGCGGGCAGGTGACCACGCCGTCGCGGAGCCGCCACAGCCCGACCTCCTTCGCCAGAAGGAGCACTTCAAGCACGTCGCTCACGGTGTGCGTCATGCTCACGATGAAGCTGCCGAGGGCCGCCGGCTCCCGTTCGGCGATCTCCCGAACGACCTCGAACGTGTCGAGCACCATGCGCGCGTCGGCGGGGAGCGCGGCGCCGCGCGGCAGGAGCGGGCGCGGGTTCCGAAGCTCGGCGTCGAGGATTTCGAGGCGCTTCGTCTCGGGGAGCGCGGCATAGTCGTCCGCGACCCCGGCGAGGCGGAGCAGCGCCGCGACGGCGTCCTCGTGCACGCGGCTGTGCTGCCGGACGTCGAGGGCGGCCATGTGGAAGCCGAAGGTCTGCGCGCGGGCGAGCAGGCCGCCGAGCCGCCCGTACCGCACGAGGTCGCCGAAGCCGCTCGCTTCGAGACAGCGCCGCAGGAGCCTCAGGTCTTCGAGGTACGCCGCGCCGTCGTAGGCCCCGCCGCCGGAGGCGCCCGCCTCCGCCGCTTCGAGCAATGCCGCCACGCGCGTCATCACGTAGCTGACCTTGAGGCGGTACGGCTCGTGCCGGAACTGCCGTTTCCACCCCTCCTTGAGCGCGACGTCCCGGGCGTCTTCGGCAAGCGAGGCCCGGAGTTCGTCCGGCGTCGGAAGCTGCCGCTCGGAGAGGCTCAGCTCCCGGCGGAGCAGCCGGAGCTCGTCGAGGTGCAGGCGGAGCGCCACCTCGCGCATGCGGGCGACGGTCCGCCGCGTGAGCGCAGGCGTGACGTTCGGGTTGCCGTCGCGGTCGCTGCCGATCCACGAGCGGAACCGGAGAAACGCAGGCAACTCGGGCGCGACGCCGTAGTGCCGCTCGAAGGCCCGCCGGACGTCGTCGTAGATGCGCGGCACGGCGTTCCAGATCGTGTTCCGGAGGAAATACAGCCCGTGCTCGACTTCGCTTTCGACGGTGATGCGTTCGGGGCGCACTTCGTCGGTGGCGAGGAGGAGGGCGATCTGGTTGTGGATCTCGCGGCGGGCGCGCGCGTCCTCCTCGGGCGTCATCTCGCACTGGCGCCGCCGCAGCGTGAGGATCGCGGCGAGGCGCTGTTGCTTGTACAGGATGCTTCGCCGCCGGGCCTCGGTCGGGTGCGCCGTCATCGTGGGCCGGACGTCGAGCCGGGCAAGGAGCGCGAGCGCCTCCTCCCGCGTGCACCCCTGTTTTTTGAGACGAAAAAGGGCCTCGTCGATGGATTCGGGGCGCGGGATCTCGGGCGTCGCCTCGCGGGCGCGCAGCCGGTTGATGCGGATGATCTCCTGCTGTTCGGCCTGGTTGACGAGGTGGAAAAAGGCCGTGTACGCCCGGAGCAGATCGACGATGGCGCCGAGGTCGAGTTCGGCGATGCGCGCCTCGGCGTCGGCCCGGAGGTTCGGGTTGTGCTCTGTGATGGCGCGACGGCACATGGTGTGCAGGTCCTCGATGTCGCCGAGCCGGGAGGGCCCGTCGAGCTCGGCGACGGCCTGCCCGAGCGCCGAGCCGAGGAGCGTCACCATGCCGTCGAGCGGCTCGGAGATCCAGAGGTCGGCGTCGTCCGGACGCCAGGGGTTTGTCGGCATCATGGGTTCGTGGGTTGGTCTTGAGGCCGCCCCGGGTGCGGCGCTTTGCGCTCAGGCGCGGGCTTCTTCGAGCGTCCGGCGGAGCGTCTCCGCCGCGCGCCCGGCGGCCTCGGCGAAGTCCTCGGCCGGGGAGGCATAGAGGATCTGCCGGCTGCTGTTGACGAGGACGGGTCCGCTCCCGGCGGCCCGCATCACTGCGCGCGCGTCGCCGCCCTGCGCGCCCACGCCGGGGATGAGGAACGGCAGCGCGGGGCAGGCTTCGCGGAGGGCCCGCATCGCCGTCGTGTCCGTCGCGCCGACGACGAGGCCGCCGTCGCCGGGGGCCGTCTCGGCCCACGCCGCCACCCGGCGGGCCACGCCGAGGAAGAGCGGCTCGCCCCCGCAGTCGCGCGCCTGGAAGTCCGCCGCGCCGGGGTTCGAGGTGCGGGCGAGCACGAAGGCGGCTTTGCCCGGATAGCGAAGGAAAGGCGTCACGGCGTCGCGGCCCATGTACGGCGCCACGGTGCACGCGTCGCAGCCGAGGCGCTCGAAGGCCGACCGCGCATAGAACCGCGCCGAGTTGCCGATGTCGCCCCGCTTGGCGTCGGCGACGACGAGCACGCCTTCGGGGATGCGGCGGAGGGTCGTTTCGAGCGCGCGCCAGCCCTCGGCCCCGAGCGCCTCGAAGAAGGCGAAGTTGAGCTTGAAGGCGCACGCCGCCGCCTGCGTCGCCGCGATGACGGCGGTGGCAAAGGCGACGACGGCCTCGGCGGGCGAGGCGTCGGCGAAGAGGTGGGGCGGCATCCGCTCCGGGTCGGGGTCGAGCCCCACGCAGAGGACGGAGCGCTTGCGCGCCTGAATGCGGCGAAGACGTTCGACGAAAGGTTCGGTCACGGCGGGACGGTCCGGGTCAAGCGGGAGGTTCGGGCGGGCGCGTGCTCGCCCGCCGCCGCAATATACGTTGCCGCCGTCATAATGCCCCGTCTGCCCGTCGAACGTGCGTGAGGCGCCCTCCCGGCGGATCTGCGATGACGTACGGCGGCGCGCTCGTCCGCCGGCCGATCGTCGCACCGGAAAGGGTTTTTTTGCAGTGGGTTAATAATTTAATGTGTTATTTATCATATGATATATGATTTAATACAATAAAATATGTTTTCGATGTGCGCGGGTCGGGAGGTGTTTTTTTGATCGAGGGCCTGAAATATCGCGAGAGGTTGTCCCCCCGTCGTCTCGTTTCTACGCCGTCGGTGGAGAAGCGTCCATGCCGGAAGGGCGAAGAGATCGCATCAGGAAAAGCGCTTCCATCATGAAGGAATTGTGAATAGTTAATTCGAGCATTCTTAAAAATAAAAGCATATAACCCCGTCTGTCGTGATTTTGTGAAAACAAAATTCTCATTTTATCTTAATAAATGAATTGAAAGCGCTCCCGGAGCGGACGTGCGGGCGAGGGCGCAAGCGTCGGGACGGGAGGCGGGCGGGTTGACACGGGGAGCTCTTTATGACGTTATTGTCGGCGCAAAATCACGCATCGACACGCGCGTTCCAACCCCCGCAATGATTCGACCGCTCACACATATTCTCTGGTTTTTCGGCCGACGCCGGCTGGGCCGGGCGGACGGGATCGATCGGTTGGGGCATGCCGTGCGTGCCGGGCGGACCGTCGAGGATCGGGCGCTTCTCTCGATCCTTTCCGTCAACCTCCTTCTTATCGGCCTCCTTCTTGTAGGAGGCTAACCCGGACGGTCAATCCCGAGCACATCGAAGCGCATGGCACAAGGCGAGCAAGGTGAAGGGGTTGACCCCGAAACCGGCAGCCACCCCATGCGAAGCGACATCGTCAAGAGAGGGATCGAACGGGCGCCCCACCGCAGCCTCTTCCGGGCCACGGGCGCCATCCGCGAAGACGCCGACTTCGACCGGCCCTTCATCGGCATCTGCAACTCCTACATCGACCTGATCCCGGGGCACGTCCACCTGCAGGGATTCGGCCGCCTCGTCAAAGAGGCCGTGCGGGCCGCGGGCGGCGTCCCGTTCGAGTTCAACACCATCGGCGTGGACGACGGCATCGCCATGGGGCATTCCGGGATGCGCTTCTCGCTGCCCTCGCGCGAACTCATCGCCGACGCCGTCGAGACGGTCGCCGCCGCCCATTGCCTCGACGCGCTCGTCTGCATCCCCAACTGCGACAAGATCGTGCCCGGCATGCTCATGGGCGCGCTGCGCCTCGACGTCCCCACGATTTTCGTCTCCGGCGGGCCGATGAAGGCCGGGCGGCTCCCCTCGGGCGAAAAGGTGGACCTGATCTCGGTGTTCGAAGGGGTGGGCAAGTTCCGGAGCGGCCGGATCGACGAGGCCGGGCTGAAGGAGCTCGAAGTCTTCGGTTGCCCCACCTGCGGCTCCTGCGCCGGCATGTTCACCGCCAACTCGATGAACTGCATCATGGAGGCGCTGGGGCTGGCGTTGCCCGGCAACGGGACGATCCTGGCCGTGGATCCGCGCCGGGAGACGTTGGCTCGTCGCGCCGCGCGGCAGATCGTCGAACTGGCGGCGCGCGACCTCAGGCCCCGCGACATCGTCACTCCGGAAGCCTTCGACGACGCCTTCGCGCTCGACATGGCCATGGGCGGTTCGACGAACACCATCCTGCACCTGCTGGCCGCGGCCCACGAGGCGGGCGTGGCCTACGACCTCGAGCGCATCAACAGGCTTTCCGCACGCGTGCCCTACCTGTGCAAGGTGGCCCCGGCGACGCCGCTCGTTCACATGGAAGACGTCGACGCCGCCGGGGGCGTGCCCGCCATCCTGAAAGAGCTGTCCGGCCTCGGCGTGCTGCACCCGGATCGCCCGACGGTGACGGGGCGGACGTTCGGGGAGAACCTGGCCGGCGTCGAGAACCGCAACCCCGACGTCATCCGTCCGGTCGAGCGGGCCTTCCGTCGCACGGGCGGGCTGTCCGTGCTGTTCGGCAACCTGGCGCCGGAGGGGTGTGTGGTCAAGACCGGCGCGGTGGCGGAGGGGATGCTCGTCTTCGAGGGGCCGGCGCGGATCTTCGGATCGCAGGAGGAAGCCGTCGCGGGGATCCTGGGGGGGGAGGTGGAGCCGGGCGAGGTGGTGGTGATCCGCTACGAGGGGCCGCGGGGCGGGCCGGGCATGCCCGAGATGCTTCAGCCGACGTCGGCGCTGGCCGGCATGGGGCTCGACGGCGCCGTGGCCATGATCACCGACGGGCGTTTCTCCGGCGGCACGCGCGGGCTCTCCCTCGGCCACGTCTCTCCCGAGGCGGCGGCGGGCGGCCCCATCGCCGTCGTGCAGCCCGGCGACCGCATCCGCATCGACATTCCCGCCGGCGCGGTCACGCTGCTCGTCGATGAAGCCGAGGTGGCCCGCCGCCGGGCCGCCCTCCCGCCGTTCCGCCCGAAGATCCGGGGCGGGTACCTCGAACGCTATGCCTGCTTCGTCACGAGCGCCTCGCAGGGGGCGGTGCTCCGCAGTCCCTTCGACGGGCGCGGGTCCGCCGCCGAGGGCCTGCCCGCCGCGCCTGCCCGTACGGCGCGCTGACTTCTTCGTCTTCCACCGTTTTTCAACCGTTTCCGGCAAACGCTATGAATTCGACACCAACGGCTCCGTTCAAGGCGCATTCGTTCAATGGTCGCCCCGCTCCCGAAGGGGTCCCGCAGGAGCCGAAGGGCCCCCGCATGAGCGGCGCCGAGATCTTTGTCCGCAGCCTCGAAGCCGAAGGGGTGGAGGTGGTCTTCGGCCATCCGGGCGGCGCCGTCATCAAGATCTACGACGAGATGGCGCGTCTGAAGCCTCGCTTCGAGCACGTGCTCGTGCGGCACGAGCAGGCGGGGACGCACGCCGCCGAGGGGTACGCGAAGGCCACCGGCAAGGTGGGCACGGTGCTCGTGACGAGCGGTCCCGGCGCCACGAACACCGTCACCGGCATCGCGGATGCCTTCATGGACTCGGCGCCCCTCGTGGTCTTCACCGGTCAGGTGCCCACGGCCCTCATCGGCGGCGACGCCTTTCAGGAGACGGACATCATCGGCATCACCCGCTCGATCACGAAGCACAGCTTCCAGGTGCGGCGGGCGGCGGATCTGGCGCCGACGATCAAGGCCGCCTACCACATCGCCCGCACGGGGCGGCCCGGCCCGGTCGTGGTCGACCTTCCGAAAGACATGCTCGCGGAGGAGGCCGTCTTCGAGTACCCCGAGACGGTGACGCTGCGGGGCTACCGTGTGCCCGAGGAGCCGCTGCCCGAGAAGATCCGGCAGGCGGCGCGGATGATCCGCGCGTCCGAGCGTCCGCTGCTCTACGTGGGCGGCGGCACGGTCAACGGCAACGCGTCCGGGCTGCTGACGGCGCTGGCCCGCAAGGCCCGCATCCCCGTCGCCACCACGCTGCACGGCCTGGGCGCTTTTCCCGAAAACGACCCGCTCTCGCTGGGGATGCTGGGCATGCACGGCACGTGGTACGCCAACATGGCCGTTCAGCACTGCGACCTCATCATCGCCGTCGGCGCCCGGTTCGACGATCGGGTCACGGGCAAGCTGGAGGCGTGGGCGCCGCACGCCAGGGTCATCCACATCGAGATTGATCCCTCGTGCGTTTCGAAAAACGTCTATGCGGACTGCGCCGTCATGGGCGACGTGCGTCGCGTCCTCGAAGCGTTGTTGCCGAGGGTGGAGCCCGGGGACACCGGGGCCTGGCTGGCCCGGATCGAGGCGTGGAAGGCGCGTTGTCCCCTCACCTTCGCGCAGGACGGGAAGCTCCGGCCGCAGTACGTCATCCGAAGGCTGAGCCGGCGGGCCGGCGGCAACGCCGTCGTGACGACCGACGTGGGCCAGCATCAGATGTGGACGGCTCAGTTCTTCACCTTCGTACGCCCGCGTTCCCACATCACCTCCGGCGGACTGGGGACGATGGGGTTCGGCTTTCCGGCGGCCCTCGGCGCGGCCATGGGGTTGCGCGGCGCCGGCGTCACGGTCGTCTCCATCAACGGCGACGGCGGTTTCCTGATGAATGCCCAGGAGCTGCGCGTGGCGGCCCGGCGGCGTCTGCCCATCAAGATTGCCGTCATGAACAACGGATACCTGGGCATGGTGCGTCAGTGGCAGGAGCTCTTCCACGAAGAACGCTACAGCCACACCGGTCTTGCGGACACCAACCCCGACTTCGTCAAGCTGGCCGAGGCCTTCGGCTGTGTGGGCCTGCGGGCCGCCACCCCCGGGGAAGCCGACGAGGTGATCGAGGCCGCCTGGCGGGTGCGCGACCGTCCCGTGCTCATGGAGTTCATCGTGCCCGAGGAAGAGATGGTCTTCCCGATGGTGCCCTCCGGCGCCGCCACCGACGACATGATCCTCCGGCGTTTTTCGGAAGAATGATCTCCGTCTCCTCAACGACCAACCCCGCACTGCGACCATGCCTGCCACCGAACGGAAGCTGACGCAACAACAGATTCTGCGCATGAAAGCCAACGGCGAGACGGTGCTCCACGATGCGCCCGAGACGCCGCGCCGTCATGTGATCTCCGTACGGCTCGAGAACCACGTCGGCGCGCTCAACCGCGTCGTCAACCTGTTCTCCGCCCGCAATTTCAACCTGGAGAGCGTGACCGTCGGCGTGACGGAGGACCCGGAGGTCTCCTGCCTGACGATCGTCACCTCGGGCACGCGCCGCCGGGTCAAACAGGTGCTCCGCCTGCTCGATCGCCTGCTCGACACGCTCTCGGTCGAGGACCTCGCGCCCGACCGGCTCGTCGAGCGCGAGTTGTGCCTGCTCCGCATCGGCTACACGAAGGGCAACCGCGCCGAGTTGATGGACGTCGCCGACATCTTCCGGGCCCGCGTCATCGACGTGACGCCCGAGACGATGACGTTCGAAGTGACCGGTCCGACGGCCAAGGTCAACGCCTTCGTCGGGATGATGCGCCCGCACGGCATCCTCGAGGTGGCTCGCAGTGGTCGGGTAGCCATGCGCCGCGCCCTCGTCTATGGAGACTGAAGCGGCCGTCTCCCGTTTTCTCTCCCGTTTTCAACAACCGAATCCACACCTTCATGAAAGTCTACTATGAAGCCGACCCGGGGCTGATCCGGGACAGGAAAGTAGCCGTGATCGGCTATGGCAGCCAGGGGCACGCGCACGCGCTCAACCTGAAAGACAGCGGTGTGGACGTGACGGTGGGGCTGCGCGCGGGGTCGCCTTCGGCGGCTCAGGCGCGGGCGGCCGGGCTGAAGACGGCGTCCATCGCCGGGGCCGTCGCCGGGGCGGACGTCGTCATGATCCTCATCCCGGACCAGCATCAGCAGCGCGTCTACGAGGCCGAGATCGGCCCGCACCTGCGGCCGGGCACGGCCCTCGGCTTCGGGCACGGCTTCAACATCCACTACGGGCGCATCACGCCGCCCGAAGGGGTGGACGTGTTCATGGTCGCGCCGAAGTCGCCGGGGCATCTGGTGCGGCGGGTCTACACCGAGGGCCGTGGCGTGCCGTGTCTGGTGGCCGTGGCGCAGGACGTCTCCGGGCAGGCGTCGGCGCTGGCGCTCAGCTATGCCGACGCCATCGGCGGCGTTCGCGCGGGCGTCATCGAGACGACCTTTGCCGACGAGACCGAGACCGACCTCTTCGGCGAGCAGGCCGTGCTCTGCGGCGGCGCCGAGGCGCTCGTGAAAGCGGGCTTCGAGACGCTCACCGAGGCGGGCTATCCGCCCGAGCTGGCCTATTTCGAGTGCCTGCACGAGTTGAAGCTCATCGTCGACCTGATGTACGAGGGCGGGCTCGAATACATGAACCATTCCATCAGCGACACGGCCGAGTACGGCAGCCACACGCGCGGTCCCCGGGTGATCGGCCCGCAGGTCAAGGAGGAGATGCGGAAGATCCTGGCCGAGATCCGGTCCGGCGCCTTCGCCGCCGAGTGGATCGCCGAGAACGAGCGGGACGCCGGGCGGCTGGCGGAGTTGCGGGCCCGCTCGAAGAACCATCCCATCGAGGTCGTCGGGCGCAAGCTCCGCGGTATGATGAGCTGGGTTCGCGCCGGACGTCCGGACGCTCCCGAGCCCGTGGAGGCGTGACGGAGCCGATGAGCCACACCCGAACCTATCGCATCGCCGTGCTGCCGGGCGACGGCGTCGGCCCGGAGGTGACGCGGGAGGCCGTGCGCGTGCTGGAGCGCGCCGCCGAGCGCTTCGGCTTTGCCGTCGAGACGGAGGCGCACCCGGTGGGGGGCGTCGCGCTCGAGGCCTTCGGCGACCCGCTGCCGCCCGGGACGCAGGACGCCTGTCGCGCGGCGGACGCGGTGCTCCTGGGGGCCGTCGGCGGCCCCGCGTGGGACGGCGCGCCGCCCGGTCGCCGGCCCGAGGACGGGCTGCTCCGCCTGCGCCGGCTGCTCGGAGCCTTTGCCAACCTGCGCCCCGTGCGTGTGCCCGCGTCGCTGGCCGGGGCCTCGCCGTTGCGCCCCGAGCGCGTCGCCGGCGTCGACCTGGTCATCGTCCGCGAACTGACCGGCGGCGTCTACTTCGGAGAGCCGCGCGGCCTCGAGGCGGGGCCGGAGGGCCGCACGGCCGTCAACACGATGCGGTACGGCGAGGCCGAGATCGCCCGTATCGCCGCGACGGCCTTCGACCTGGCCGCCCGCCGCCGGGGCCGCGTCACTTCCGTCGACAAGGCCAACGTGCTCGAGGTCTCCCGTCTCTGGCGCGAGGTCGTCGCCGACGTGCACCGCACCCGTTTCCCGGATCTCGAACTCGATCACCTGTACGTGGACAACGCCGCGATGCAGCTCGTCCGCGACCCGCGCCGGTTCGACGTCGTGCTGACGGCCAATCTCTTCGGCGACGTCCTCTCCGACCTGGCGGCGACGCTGCCGGGCTCGCTCGGGCTCTTGCCCTCGGCCGGCATCGGCGGGCCGGTGGGGCTGTTCGAACCCGTGCACGGGAGCGCGCCGGATCTGGCGGGCACGGGCCGGGCCAACCCGCTGGGGGCCATCCTCAGCGGGGCCATGCTTCTGGAGACGCTCGGGGAGGTCGCCGCCGCCGCCGCCGTGCGCCGCGCCGTCGACGCCGCCCTGTCCGACGGCCTCCGCACGCCCGACCTCGCGCGAGCGGGCGACACGCGCGTCGGCGTCGCCGAGATGGGCGCGGCCGTCTGCGAGCGAATGAACCGCGTGGAGGTGACGGCATGACGCGACCAGCCTGCTTGCCCGGCGCCCACACCGCCCTACGCCATATGAACCAAAGGAACGCGAGACGTTCGCACGTGCGAGGCCGGCGCACGCTTCGACTTAGCGGGCGTCCGGTGTGCCGGGGCCCACGGGCCGCATGCCGGACGCTTCCCGCACACGACCCTGCAAGAGGGCCGTCCGAGAACCAACCGAAAACGTCGAAGCATTGAGAAAACCATGAAAGACCGCGTCATCATTTTCGACACCACGCTGCGGGACGGCGATCAGGCGCCCGGCGCTGCGATGAGCCTGGACGAGAAGCTCCGCATCGCGCATCAGCTCGCCCGGCTGGGCGTCGACGTCATCGAAGCCGGCTTCCCCGTCTCGTCGCCGGCCCAGCATGAGGCCGTGGCCCGGATCGCCGAGGAGGTCTCCGGGCCGGTGATCTGCGCGCTGGCCCGCGCGCTCGAGGCCGACGTCCGGGCCGCCGGGGAGGCGCTGGCGGCGGGCGCGCGCACCCGCATCCACACCTTCATCGCCACCAGCGACATCCACCTCGACGCCAAGTTCGGCGACCCCCGCTTCGGGGCCACGCCGGCGGAGAAGCGCCGCACGATCATCCGTATGGCGCGCGAGGCCGTCCGCCTGGCCCGCACCTTCACCGAAGACGTCGAGTTCAGCGCCGAGGACGCCGGACGGACGGACGTCGGCTACCTGTGCGAGGTCGTCCGCGCGGCGGCCGAGGCCGGCGCCACGACGATCAACATCCCGGACACGACGGGTTATTGCACCCCGGAGGAGTACGCCGCGCTCTTCGAAGCGGCCCGCGCGTGCCTGAAGGACCATCCGGAGGTCGTCCTCTCGGCCCACTGCCACGACGACCTGGGGCTGGCCGTGGCCAACTCGCTGGCGGCCGTCCGGGCCGGGGCGCGGCAGGTCGAGTGCACGCTCAACGGCATCGGCGAGCGGGCCGGCAACGCCGCCCTCGAAGCGGTCGTGATGGCGCTGCACGTGCGGGCGGACCGCTTCGGCGTCGCCACCGGCATCGACACGCGGCAGCTGACGCCGGCGAGCCGTATGGCGGCCCTCGCCACGGGCTTTCCCGTGCCGCCGAACAAGGCCGTCGTGGGGCGCAACGCCTTCAGCCACGAGGCCGGCATCCATCAGCACGGGGTGCTCCGCCGCCGCGACACGTACGAGATCATGCGGGCCGAGGACGTGGGGCAAACGACCGAGGCGATCCGTCTGGGACGGCACTCGGGGCGGCATGGCTTCTTCAGCCGCCTCGACAGGCTGGGGTTGGCCGTGCCCGAGGCGCAACGCGAGACCGTCTATCGGCAGTTCGTCGCGCTGGCCGACCGGAAGAAGGAGATCTTCGACGAGGATCTGGTGCATCTGGTGAACGGCGCCCTCGTGCCCGACGCCACCGAGCACTATCGCCTGGAGTGGGTTCGTGTGACGGCAGCTTCCGGGCAGCCGCCCGAAGCCGAGGTGCAGGTGTTCTTCTGCGAGACGGGGGAGCGCGTCGTGCGCCGGGCCACCGGCGACGGGCCGGTCGACGCCCTCTTCCGCGCCCTCGACCACGCCGTCGGGAGCGCGCACGAGCTGGCCACCTACCACATCCGCTCCGTCACCGAAGGCTCGGATGCGCTCGGGGAGGCGACGGTGCTGCTCAGCGACGGCGGCGCTTTCTTTCGGGGCGTGGCGCGTCACACGGACGTGCTCCAGGCCTCGGCCGACGCCTACGTCGAAGCCCTGAACCAACTCGCCACCCATCACGCCGACCGCCGCAGCGTGGCTTTCGTCGGTCACGGGATCATGCACTCATTCGGCAACCCGGCCTTCGGCGCGGGCGGCGCGGGCAACGGCGTCGCGGCTTCCCATTGAACGTCAACCCCGAATCGTCCCATGACCATCACGGAAAAGATCCTCGCCCGTCATGCCGGTCGCGACCGCGTGGCTCCCGGCGATAACCTCTGGGTGGAGGTGGACGTGCTCATGACGCACGACGTCTGCGGGCCGCCCACCATCGACATCTTCAAGCGTGAGTTCGGGGCGCGCGCCCGCGTGTGGGACCGCGAGAAGGTGGTGATCATCCCGGATCACTACATTTTCACGAAGAACCATCATGCCCGCCGCAACGTGGAGGCGCTTCGCGCCTTCGCGGCGGAGCAGGAGTTGCCCCACTACTACGACGTGGGGACGGAGCGGTACAAGGGCGTCTGCCACATGGCCCTGGCCGAGGAGGGCTTCGACCGCCCCGGCTCGCTGCTCGTGGGCACGGACAGCCACACCTGCACCTCGGGCGCCTTCGGGATGTTCTCCACCGGCATCGGCAACACGGACGCGGCGCTCGTCATGGGCACGGGCAAGCTCTGGTTGAAAGTGCCCGAGACGATGAAGTTCGTCTTCGAGGGGAGCCTGCCGCCCTACCTGACGGCCAAGGACCTGATCCTCACCGTCATCGGCGACATCGGGTGCGACGGGGCCACCTACCGGGCGCTCGAGTTCGACGGCGAGGCGGTCTACGACCTGCCCGTGCACGAGCGTATGACGCTCACGAACATGGCCATCGAGGCCGGCGGCAAGAGCGGCATCATCGCGCCCGACCGGAAGATTTTCGACTACGTGCGGGCGCGCACCGATGCGCCGTTCGAGCCGGTCTACGGCGACCCCGACGCGCGGTATCACACCTTCCGCGTCTACGACGTGACGACGATGGAGCCGGTGGTGGCCCGGCCCCACAGCCCGGACAACCGCGCCGCCGTCAGCGAGGTGGCCGGCGTCCGGATCGACCGCGCCTACATCGGCTCGTGCACCGGGGGCAAGCTGGAGGATTTCGAGGCGGCGGCCCGCCTGCTCAAAGGGCGGGAGGTGGCCGTCGACACGTACGTCGTGCCGGCGACGACCCACATCGCCCGCCAACTCCACACCACCCGCATCGACGGGGCGCCGCTCTACGACGTCTTCGAGCGGGCCGGGTGCAAGATCGGCAAGGCCGGATGCGCCGCCTGCCTGGGCGGGCCGGTGGACACGTTCGGCCGCACCCACGGCGCCGAGGTCGTCCTCTCGACGACGAACCGGAATTTCCCCGGGCGGATGGGCTCGAAGCAGGCCTCGGTCTATCTGGCTTCGCCGCTGACGGTGGCGGCCTCGGCGCTCTCCGGCGCCATCACCGACCCGCGCGAGGCGCTCGTTTGAATCCGGCGGCTCGTGTGCTTTCCTTTCATGCTTGATCGACCCGAAAACGAATGGAAGCCCTCATCAAAGGACCGGCCTACGTCGTCGGCGACGCCGTCGATACGGATCAGATCATCCCGGCGCAGCATCTGGTCTACAGCCTCTCCGACCCCGAGGAGCGCCGCTATTACGGGCGCTACGCGCTCGGCGGTGTGCCGCCCGAGGGGCAGGGGCTGCCCTACGGGCGCCGCCCCTTCACGCCGCCGGACGCCTTCACCTCCCCGTATCGCATCGTCGTGGCCGGGAGCAACTTCGGCTGCGGTTCCTCGCGGGAGCACGCGCCGTTTGCGCTGGCCGAGGCCGGGTGCGCCGCCGTCGTGGCCGAGAGCTATGCCCGCATCTTCTACCGCAACGCCGTCGGGGGCGGCTTCGTCGCGCCGTTCGAGAGCGCCGGGCGGCTCGTCGCGCGCATCCGCACCGGCGACGCGCTCGTCCTCGACACCCGCGCGGGCGTCCTCACCAACGAGACCACCGGCGAGACCTTCTTGCTCAAACCCCTGGGCGACGTGGCGGACATCCTCCGCGCCGGCGGCATCTTCAACTACGCCCGCCGGGCCGGCCTCATCCCCGCGTGAGGTCGGCGTGGAAGAAGGCGACGACGGTCTCGGGAGCAAACGGTTAGGATCGATCGATGCGCCGTCGCATCATTGCAGTATATTGACCCGAATCGACCGCACGTACGGGGCGGTTCTGCCGTAACAGTCAGCCCTCAGGACAACCCCGTGAGCGCCACCCGACATACAAAAGCTTTCGAAATCGACCGGCCCGTGGACGCTGTGTTTCCCCGGTCTTCCCGGTTGCTGGTCGCAAGGTGAAACGGAAGAAGAAGCCCTGGAGAACCTTGCCGGGGCGATCAGGGAGTATCTCGCGGTGGCCGAAGAGATGGCCAAAGCAGAGCAGGGCGAGCTCCGGGAAGTAGCGGCGGCCGCGTAACGATGCCGAAGATTCCGGGGGTCAACCACCGTGATG
>JALSSK010000165.1 GCA_026984335.1 Rhodothermales bacterium | reverse complement strand
TACCGGGCGTTGGACAAATGCATCTTCCTCGGAGCGCGATCGTTTTCTGAGGGGATACATCGAGAATTCCCGTCCAAAGACCGGATGTGACGGGTTCTCGAACTTGAATCACTTCCAGCTTATCGAGCGGTTGTGCGAGAATCAGTCATCCTATCATACAGTCCTGATGGATCTTTACCGGCCTGACTTGCTAAAAAATGTTGCGGCATTGTTCAAGACCGAGTTTCGGGATCTCTTCAGTGAACGGCGAAAGGAGATCATTCTGGAATGTCTGGCACGGCGTTTGAGAGAATACGGCGCCATTGTAAACCCAACGGGTACACGCCCATGATGGCATCTTTCTGGAAAAAGCTGCTGCGTCAGGAAGGGCACGAGCACATTCTGACGCCGCAACATGAGACTGCCCGCTTCGATCTTCGTTATGGAAATCTCGTGATGGGTCACCTGTGGCTGGAAGAGGGTGAGTGGCACTTCGCATATACTGATGCCTTTCGGGCACAAGACAAGGTCAAGCCCATTATAGATTTTCCGAACCCCGAAAGGCAGTATCGCTCCAGAGAGTTGTGGCCGTTCTTTGCGGTGCGTATTCCCAGCCTGGAGCAGCCTGCCGTCAGGCGCGCGATACGCGAAAAGAATTTGGACGAGCACAATCAGGTGGAACTGCTGCGCGCCTTCGGTAAGACGACCGTCTCCGATCCTTTCATCCTCGAGCCGGGCTCGTAGTCCGGCTTTCCGCTATTCCCCGACCGTGACGGTGCGGCTGCCGCGCCCGCGGGTGTCGAACGTTTTCAGCTTCACCGGGCCGTCGACGCGGACCGGGCCGGTGTAGGCGGGGGAGGTGTCGGTGGGCTCGGAGCCGTCGGTGGTGAAGCGGACCGTCAGGCCGGGGAAGGCGGTGTTGGCGCGGAGCATCCCGTCTTCGATGACGGCGCCGGGCGGCGGCAACCGGTAGCCGACGCCGCCGTCGAGGCGGTCGAGGCGGGGCAGTTCACGCTGTCCGAGGCGGTTGGCGAAGGCGTTCCACGCGGCGTCGAGGGCGCGGGCGCGGGCGGCGGCGTCGGCGATCGTCGCCCAGGCGGGTCGGGGCGCCCACGCGCGCTCGGCCAGACCGAGAAGCTTCGGGAAAGCCATGTACTCCATGCGCCCCGGCGCGACGAGCGTCTCGCTCCAGAGTTGCCCCTGAAGGCCCAGGATGTTCCGCCGTCCGGCCTCCGTGGGGCGCACGCGGGAGGCGAAGGCGGCGGGATCGAGCGGGCGGCCCATCGCATCCGTGCGGGCGCTCCGGAAGAGGTCGAACGGGACGAACTCGAACGCCGTGCGCGTGTCGGTGAAGCCCGCCCAGTAGAGCCCCGCCTCCTCCGGATCCTTGTCATAGGCGAGGTCGAAATACAGGTTCGTCGCGTTCGACATCACCACTTCGTATCCGGCGTTGGCCAGCTTGTAGACCAGATCTTCGGCCCCCCATCCCCACACGTTGTTCCACACGTACGGGCGGAACTTGCGGTGGAGGAAGGCCGGGTTCGGCGTCTTCACGACCCGGCCGTTCCCGGCGCGTTCGACGAGGGCGATCTCTTCCCACCCCGCCGTCGTCAGGCCGCGCGCGGCGAGGAGGTCGCTCACGCGGCGGAGGAAGTCGTTCCACAGGTCGCGCGCGTCGTGGAGGTCGGGGTCGGCGGCGAGGCGCTCGGCGCAGGCGGGCGAGCCTTCCCACACGCCGGCGGGCACCTCGTCGCCGCCGATGTGGATGGCGGTCAGGGGCGCCCGGGCCTCGTGGTACATCGCCGCGATCTCGTCGAAGACGGTTTCGAGGAAGCGGTCCGTCGAGGGGAGGCACACGTTCATCACGTTGTCGTCCCACATCTGCACGGAGCGGTACGTGGAGGCGTCGTCCGGGTCGCGGAGGCGGAAGGCGGCGGCGTCCTCGGGGCGTCCCTCCGCCATGAGCCGCGCATACCGGGCCTCCATCGCCTTGATCGCGGCGCGGGCGTGCCCCGGCACGTCGATTTCGGGGATGACCTCGATGTGACGGTCGCGGGCATAGGCGAGGATTTCGAGGAAGTCTTCCCGGGAATAGTGGCCGCTGCCGGGGGGACGGTCGGGAAAAGGGCCGGAGCCGTACGAAGGGATGAGGCGGTCGCGCTCGTCGAGCGTGTGGCCGCGCCGCCCGCCTACCGCCGTCAACTCGGGGAGCGAAGGGATTTCCAGCCGCCACCCTTCGTCGTCGGTGAGGTGGAAATGGAACGTGTTCAGTTTATAAAAAGCCATGAGGTCGAGGAGGCGGAGGACGGCTTCTTTCGACTGGAAATTGCGGGCCACGTCGAGGTGGAAGCCCCGGTACGGGAAGCGGGGGGCGTCCTCGACGGTGGCGGCGTCGAGGCGGAGCGCCGTCCGCGCCTCGCGATAGGCGTCGAGGGGGAGGAGCGCGCGAAGGCTCTGAATGCCGTAAAAGACGCCCGGCCGGCTCGCGCCCGTGATCTCTACGTTTTCGGGGGTGATCGTCAGGCGATAGGCCTCACCGCCGCCCGGCGCGCCCTCGACCGTCACTTCGCCGGTGCGGAGGAGGATCGCACCGGGTTCGGCGTTCGTGCCGGAGACGGTCTGAAGGCGCGCGCCGAGGAGCGGCGTGAGGGCGGCGGCGAGGAAGTCGGCTTCGGAGGCGAGGCCATTCTCAAAATAGATCATGGTCTCGGCGGTGAGCGGGAAGTGTCCCTTGCCGGGGACGAAGCGCACGGGCGTCGGGGTGATCCTGTCGACGGCGTAGGGCGGAAGGCGGCGGAGCGAGGCGTTGGCGCGAAAGCGGGAGGCGGGCGTCGGCGCTTCGAGGCGGTCGTCCGGCCCCCGCCGCGTCTGTTTCTCCGTACGGAACGGACGCACGGTCCGGTGCGCGGTCTTCGGCGGAAGGCCGCGTCCCGCCTCGTCGACCTCCACGAAATAGAAACCGCTCGGCGCGTCGGAGACCTTGATGGCCCAGAACTGTGCGTCGAAGGGGATCACGAGGCTGTCGCCGGGGAAAAGCGGCGGAAAAACGCCGGTGGGGGTGAGGCGGAACAGGTCGCCGTTGACGTGGGCGACCTCGACCGTCGGCGGGAGGCTTTCGGGGAGGATTGCGCGGAGGCTGTTGAAATAGAGCACCCACCCGTGGGAGGGCCACGGATCTCGGCCTTCGTTGACCATCGTCAGCGCGGCGTGAAAGGTGGGGCCGCGGTTCTCGATCACCTCCCACGTCAGCCGGATCGGGGCCGTTCGGGAGGGGGGAGAGGGACGGCAGCCGGGGAGGAGGAGGGCCGTGAGGCCGACGAGGCAGACGAGGATCGGGCGCATGGGCATCTCAGGAGGGCGGGGCGTCGGGAAGAAGGAGAGCGAAGACGGCGAGGGGGGCGTCGTTGTGGGCGGCGACGAGGACCGGTCCCGCCGGAGTGGGGACGACGGTCATCCTGCGCACCTCGCCCGGGACGAAGAAGCCGCTCCGGGCCGCCCTCACCGGCTCGAACGTGCCGTCGCCGCGCCCGCGAAGGAGCAGCCCCTGCCCGGCGTCGTACGCGCCCCACTGCGGGCGGACGCCGAAGTTGTTGCCCGCCAGGAGCACGTCCATCGCGCCGTCGCGGTCGAAGTCGGCGGCGATGAGGGCGTTGACCGGCGCGATCTGCGCTTCGAGGGGCAGGGCGCGCGGGCGGAACGTGCCGTCGCCGAGGTTTTCGAAGAGCCGCGTCTCGAAGTCGAAGGCTTCGAGCGTCAGGGCTTCGTCGAGCGGGAGCACCTCGTCGATGGTCGCGTCGGCGTACGAGGCGTACGTCGGGAAGCGCCCGGCGAGCGACGGGATCTGCGCGAGGAGTTCGTCGCGGGCGGGGACGGGGTAGGGTTTGCCGTGGATAAAATAGCTCATCACGGCGTCGACGAAGCCGTTCCGGTCGAAGTCGGCGGCGTGGATGGCGGCGGGCTCGCGGGGCGAGGCGCGCATCGGAGCGTTCAGCCCCCGGTTGCCCGCCATGAGGTCGAGGTCGCCGTCGCCGTCGAAGTCGGCGGCCGCGAGGGCGTTCCACCACCCGTTCGTGTGCGCGAGCCCGGCTTCTTCGGTGATCTCGGAGAGGGTGTGGTCGTCGTTCACGCGGAAGACGCGGAGCGGCATCCATTCACCGGCGAGGACGAGCTCGGCCCTGCCGTCGCCGTCGAGGTCGCGCCAGAGCACGGCGGTCACCATGCCGGGCTTGAGGAGGGCCGGGGCGGCTTCCTCGGTGACGTCGGTAAAATGGCCCGCGCCGTCGTTCATGAGGAGATAACTTCGGGGCGCGAGCGGATAGCGCCCGGGAAGGACGCGCCCGCCGACGAAGAGGTCGAGGTCGCCGTCGCCGTCGAAGTCGTGGGGGGCCGCGGCGCCTCCGCTCACGGGCATCGGGGGAAGGGCGTCGGGCGCGCGCGTGAGCACGCCGAAGCCGTTGTTCACGTAGAGCCGGTCCTGATAGGCGGGCGCGTCGCGCGGCACGTCGTCGCCGCCGGAGACGACGTAGAGGTCGCCGTCACCGTCGCCGTCGGCATCGAAGAAGCGGGCGGCGACGTCCTCGAAGGCGCGGTCGGTCTCGAAGGCGGGCATGGATACGTTTCGGAAGCGGCCGTCGATCTGCTGAAGGAAGAGGGCGGCGGGTTGCCCTTTCGCCCCACCCACGAACACGTCGGGAAGGCCGTCGCGGTTGACGTCGGCGCGGGCGAGGGCGGGGCCGAGGCGCGAGAGCATGTGCGGCAAGAGCGGCTCGCGCTCGAAGTCGACGAACGGGTCCTCGCGGTGGGTGAAGGCGAGGCCGCGCGCGTCGGGAAGGGGGGCAAAGAGGGGCGGCGCCTCGTTCCCGGGCGGCTCGGGCCGGGTCGGTTCGGAGGCGTCGGCATGGCGGAGCGTGAGCGTGCGGTCGGCGGCGACGCCGGCGAGGCTTTGCCGCCGGCCGTCGGGCCACGTCGCCGTCACCCGGACGCGCGTCGCCGCACCGAGGCCGAACACGAGCTCGGGCGCCACGGTGGACTGATAGCCGCGTCCGGGGTTCATCTCCTGAAAGAAGCGTCGTCCGTCGTCGGTGGTGAGCGTCACCTTCGCGCCGATGCCGAAACGGTTGCCCGGCGGGCCGTCGAGCCGCACCGTGAGGTGATGCCGGTCGGCGTATCGCTCGGCGTGGTTCTCATAGATCGACGCCTCGGCGTTGACGTTGTTGACCACGAGGTCGAGGTCGCCGTCGCCGTCGAGGTCGGCATACGCGGCGCCGTTCGAGAAACCGGGGTCGGCGAGGCCCCAGGCCTCGGAACGGTTCTCGAACGTGCCGTCGCCGTTGTTTCGGAAGGCATAGTTCGGGAGCGGCGTGGAAGGCATCTGCCGGACGAGCGCGAGCGGGTCGAGCGGCCGCCCCTGCTCCTTCGCCTCACGGAGCGCCCGGTCGAGCGTGGCGAGGAAGTCGAGGTTGGTGTAATCCCTCAGGTAGCCGTTGGTGACGAAGAGGTCCTTCCACCCGTCGCCGTCGAAGTCGGCCAGGAGGGGGGCCCAGCTCCAGTCCGTGTTCGAGACGCCGGCCATCTGCCCGATTTCGCTGAAGGCGCCGTTGCCGTTGTTCCGCTGAAGCATGTTGCGCATGTACTGCGGGTGATAGCCGAAGCGTTGCCGCATGGCGAAGCGCTCGTAGCCGTCGGGTCCCTTGAGGAGCATCTGCCGCCGGTGGTCCTCGGCGAGCATGTCGAGCGTGAAGAGGTCCGGTCGGGCGTCGTTGTCGTAGTCGGCGACGTCCGCGCCCATGGAGGAATACGACGAGTGGGCGAGCGCGTCGCGGATGCTTTCGGAGAAGGTTCCGTCGCCGTTGTTGAGGTAGAGGTAATCGTCTTCGACGTAATCGTTTGCGACGAAGAGGTCGGGCCAACCGTCGTCGTTGAGGTCGCTCACGGAGACGCTGAGGCCGAAGCCGATGGGATTGCCGAGGATGCCCGCCTCGGCGCTGACGTCGGTGAAGCGTCCGCCGTCGTTCCGGTAGAGCTTGTCTCCGGCGAGGGGGTCGCGTTGTCGTTTGAGGAGGGCGACGTCGAAGCGGGTGAGGCGTCGGATGGGATGGTTGAGGAGGTAGAGGTCGAGGTCGCCGTCGCGGTCGTAGTCGAAGAAGGCGGCGTGGGTGGAAAAGGCGGGGTCGTCGAGGCCGTATTCGGCGGCGCGCTCGGAGAAGGTTCCGTCGCCGTTGTTGAGGTAGAGCGCGTTGCGCCGCCGGTCTTCGCTCACGCGCCCCGAGCGGCACACGTAGAGGTCGAGCCGGCCGTCGCCGTTGACGTCGGCCATGGCGACGCCGGTGTCCCACGTGGCTTCGGTCTCGGCCAGCCCCGCCCGCCCGGTGACGTCCTCGAAGACGAAGCCGCCCCGGTTGAGGTAGAGGCGGTTCGGCCCCATGTTCGCGGTGAAGAAGAGGTCGGGCAGCCCGTCGCCGTCGACGTCCCCCACGGCTACGCCGCCGCCGTTATAGAAATACTCGTACTCGAGCACGTTGAAGCCCTCATCCTCGACGATCCGGTTGACGAAGTCGACGCCGGAGAGGCGGGGGGGCACGCGGGTGAAGAGGGGCGCTTCGGGCTCCGGGGCGGGGGAGGCGCAGGCGGAGAGGCCGAGCGCGAGCGCGAACGCAAGCCGCGCGGCGCTCCTCCGCCCCGGGGAGATCGGGCCTGAGGTGCGAAGGGGGCGCATGGGAGATATCCGAACCACCGGCATCGTTGAGGTTGGTGATGCGCGATCTTGCACTTCGTATTGCGTGGCGCGCAGGAGCGGCTATTATTTTACGCGCCACGAAACACGGTAGGCGTCCGGCGCCGGCGGCGCGGGCCGGACGGCGTGCGCTCAAGTGAAAGCAAAAGAGTGAGCCAGGTTTCCCCGACCCACTCTTTCGCATCCCGCCAGCCAGGCTTTCGCGGAGGGCCTGACGATGGCTTATCGGTCCCACCAGACGGCGGTGGAAAGGTCGAACTGGCCGGAAAGTCCCTGGCGTTCGAGGGCGGCCTGCGCGTTGGGGTTGAGGACCATGTCTCCCCAGAAGCCGAGACGCCGGGGGATCTGCCCGTTGGTCACGTTGCCGGGCCAGTTGACGGGTTCGAGCGCCGGGAAGCCGCTGCGCCTCCAGTTGGCCCAGGCCTCATGGCCCTGAAGGAAGTCGGTGATCCAGATCTGCGTGTTGATCTGTTCGAGCGCGCGGCCCGCATCATACGGGTTGGCCGCCAGATAGGCGTCGATCTCGTCGGCGGTGATGGCCGGTGCGCCTTCGTAAAAAGCGAGGTGCTCCATCGAGGCGCGCACGCCGTTGGCGTAATGCGTGGCCGCATCCCCGGCGATGCCCCAGCGCACGGACGCCTCTGCGCGGAGGAACTCGGTCTCGGCATAGGTCAGCAGGAAGGTCGGGGCGGTCTTGCTGCTGACCCAGTCCGTCGGAACCGAATAGTCCGCAAAGCTGGTGAAGTCCGGGTCGTGCCAGGGCCAGTTCGGGTCTTCGATGGTGGTGGCGCTGTTGCCGCCGGGCATGCCTTTCTGGGCTTCGAGGGGGGTCAGGGCGCCGCCGACGCCGCAGAAGACGGAGAGGCGGGGGTCGGCGGTGGATTTCAGCATATCGACGAAGGTTTTGGTGCACTTCGGGCGTCCGAAGCTCGAGAGCACCTCCCCGACGCCATTGGTGTTGAGGCCGTTGGGGCCTTCGCTGCCGCCGCGCTCGTGCCGCACCATGAAGACGTCGTCGTTGCTTTCCATGACGCCTCCGGAGATGGCCTTCTGCGCCCACTGCTGGGCCATTCCGGCATCCCGTTTGACGAGCCGCATCGCCAGGCGAAGCATGAGCGAGTTCCCGAAGCGCCGCCACTTCTCCACGTCGCCCTGGTAGATGACGTCCGCCGCGCCGTAGGTGGGGAACGTCGGGTCGAGCATGGCCACGGCCTGCTCCAGTTCCTTGAGCATGTCGGCGTAAATGACGTCCTGCGTGTCGAAAGCGGGCGCGATGTTGCTCCGGAGGAAGCCGAGCCCGGCCTCGAAGTAGGGGAGGTCGCCGTACATGTCCGTCAGGCGCTGAAAGACGAACACGCGCAGCATCCGGGCCGCGGCGATCTTGTTGACGTTGGTGGCCGGCGCGGGCGGGCACTCCGTAAAGATCTCCTGCGATTCGCGACAGTCGGGGTCCACGTTGTTATAGATCAGGTCCGTCAGCAGCTTGATCGGAGCGCGCTGTCCGTCGCCGTTGCCGTTGTACGAGACGGTCCACAGCGCCGAGAGCCAGTCGGCGTTGGTGGTGTATTTGTCGCCGGTGTACCACGTCTCGGCCAGATGCTGGATCATGGCTTCGGGATAGATCAGGTTCGAGCGCCACTGTTCGTATCGGGTGCCTGCCGTAGCCAGTTCAGCCGTGGTGAAGAGGAACTCCGGCGGGATGGAGACGGCCTGCGTCGGGTTCGTGTTCAACTCGGCGAAGCGGCTGTCCTGGTCGCAGGCCGGCAGGAGCAGGAGGGCGAGCGCGAGGAAGATCGCGTATTTCGGGGCTGTGCTCATGCTATTCATAGTCGAGATCCTTTTGCGTTCAAACGTAAGGCAGGGAGGGCGTGAGAGGGCAGTTAGAATCGCAGGTTCAGGTTGAAGCCGATGCTTCGGACCTGCGGGACGCCCGCCAGTTCGGTGCCCTGCGCGTTCCCGACGTTGAGGTTCGACTCGGGGTCGACGTTGGGAATGTTCTTGTGAAGGATCAGCAGGTTGCGGCCCACCAGCGAGAAGGTCGCCATGCGGATCGGGGAGCGGACGAGCCAGCGTGTGGGCAGGCGGAAGCTCACCTGAAGCTGGCGCAGCTTGACGTACGAGGCGTCGTAGACGAACTCTTCGGCGATCTGGCCGACGACGCGTCCGTAATAATCTTCGGGGAAGACTTTCGTCGTATTGGGTGATCCGGCCTCAAAGACCTCGCGCGTCCGGCCGTTGGCCTCGCCCTCGTCCGGTCCGGAGTAGCCCTCGTCGCCGGGGCCGAGGCCGTCCCGCCCCTTGTCGCCGATCTCGAAGGGCACGCCGTCGGGGAAGACCACGCCGGAGGGCGTCCAGCAGGGTTCGGCCCATCCGGCGGCGTCGCATTCGGCCCGGCCGGGGAGCGTGTTCTTGTGAAGCCCGGCGGCATAGGCCTGCGCGTTCGTGCCGGAGAAGATTTCCCCGCCCACGCTGATGTCGAGCAGAGCGCTCACCGTAACGTTCTTGTAGCGGAAGGTGTTCGTGATGCCCGCCGTCCAGTCGGGGTTGCCGTCCCCGAGGATCTCAAAGGCTCCCTGCACGGGCAGCCCGGCGTCGTCGAGGATGATGTTGCCGTTGGCGTCGCGGGCGTACTTGAAGCCCTTGATGATGCCGTAGGGTTCACCCACCTCGGCGAAAACACCCATGGTCCTGCCGCTGGCGATGCGCGATTGCCCGCCGAGGCTGAGCACGCCGAGGAACTGCGTGCAATCGAGCGACTCCGGCGGGAAGGGGGCCGCGCAGCCCGGATCGCCCAGCAATTGGGTGACCTTGCTGATGTTGCGGGCGAAGTTGGTGTCGATGTCCCAGCGCATATTCGGCGTTCGAACCGGCGTCAGGTTGAGCAGCAACTCGACGCCCCGGTTCTCGATCGAACCGGCGTTGATGATCTTCGAACTGTAGCCGGTCGTGACGGGCACGGTGGTGCTGAGGATCTGGTTGCTCGTCTCGGCGCTGTAGTAGGTGAAGTCCACGCCGACCCGGTTGTCGAAGAGGCGCGTGTCGAAGCCGACTTCCCAGCCGACGTGCGAGGACGGCTTGAGGTCCGCCAGCGGGATGGCGGTCTGCGCGATGCGGCCCACGGGCTGCCCCTGATGCGTGAAGTTGCCCAGGGCATACGTCAGGCTGAGGCGGTACGGGTCGGTGTCGCCGCCGACCTCCGCCCACGATCCGCGCACCTTGCCGTAGGTGAACCACGTCGGCAGCTTGACGGCGTCCGTGAAGACGAAGCTGGCGCTGACCGAGGGGTAAAAGTAGGAGTTGTTTTGCACCGGAAGCGTCGAGGACCAGTCGTTGCGCGCCGTGAGCGTCAGGAAGAGGTAGTTTTGGTAGGAAAACTCCGCCGAGCCGTAGAGCGAGTTGATCTCCTTCTTCGAGACGCCGAAGCCGTTGCTCGTCTGCGCGGCGTTCGAGATCGTTTCGAGACCGGGGATGCTGAAGCTGCTTCCGTTGAGGCTGAGCTGCTCGAACGACCGCTCCAGCTTGTTGCCGCCGAAGGAGGCGTTGAGCTCGAGGGTCTTCGTCAGCGGGCGTTTGGCGGTAAAGAGGAAGTCGTAGTTGCGCTCCTGCACCGTCCAGTCCACCTCGTTGATGGAGCCCTTCGGGATGAAGGCGGTGCCGAAAGGCTGCACCCGCGTGCGACGCATCTTGTACCAGTCCTGCCCCACGCGTCCCTGCACCGTGAGCCAGTCGAGCAGCTTGTAGCTGAGCAGGGCGTGGCCGATGATGCGGTCCTTCGTGTCGTCGGCGGTGAACTTGAACGCGGACCAGTACGGGTTCTGCTGGAAGACGCTCTCGCTGATGCGAAACTCGGCGTTCTCATCGAGCCCCTGCGGGCAAATCGGCTTGTTGGGATCGGGGTCGCCCACGCAGTAGCCGGGCTTCATCGACGCCACGTTCACGTTGGGCGGAAGAAAAGCAACCGTCCAGTTGGCGTTGCGCGGCGCGTCGCTGAGCTCGCTGCGGTTGTTCGTGTTGTCCCGGATGTAGTTCACCTTGACGTCGGACGAAAGGCGGCTGCCAAAGGTGGACGTTCCGCGCAACGAAATGGTGTAGCGTTCCAGGCCGGAGTTGGGCACGATGCTCTCGCTGTTGAGGCGGGAGAAAGAAGCCCGGATCGCGGTGTTCTGAATGCTTCCGTTGAGCGAGAGGGTGTTCGTGTTCGTGACGGCCGACTCGTAGAACCGGTCCATGTTGCTGCCGACGGCGGCGTACGGACGGGCCACGCCGTCGAACTGCATCGCGGGCGAACCATCGAGCCGCGCGCCCCAGGCACTGAACGCCTGGCTCAACGCCTGATCCTGTGTCTCGGGCTTCTGCCCGCGCACGCCCTGGCCGTATTCCTCCTGGAAATCGTACCGGACGAGCACGTCCTCGAACGTGACGTTGGCGTTGTACTCGACGCCGATGCCGCCGAGACCGGACTGCTTGCCGGTTTTCGTCGTGATGAGGATGACGCCGTTCTGGGCGCGCGTACCGTAGAGGGCCGCCGCCGCCGGGCCCTTGAGCACGGAGATGCTTTCGATGTCGTCCGGGTTGATGCTGGAGATGCCGTCGCCGAGGTCCTGCCCCCCCCACATGCCGGCGCTGCCCAGGTTGCTGTTGTCAATCGGGACGCCGTCGATCACGTAGAGCGGCTGGTTGTTGCCTTCGAGCGACGTGTTGCCCCGGATAATGACGCGGCTCGAGCCGCCCGGACCCGAGGCGGGCTTGCTCACCACCACGCCGGCTACCTTGCCCGAGAGCGAGAGCGCGACGTTGTTCTCCCGCGCCTCCCGCAATTCCTCGCCGTCTACCTTGCCCACCGAGAACCCCACGGCGCGCTCCTGGCGCTCGATGCCAAAGGCCGTGACGACGACTTCTTCCAAGGCCGCTACGTCCTCTTCCAGCCGAATCGTCAACTCCGATTGCCCGTTGACGGGAACGGTCTGCGTCAGAAAACCGACGAAGGACACGGTCAACGAGGCGTTGGGACTGCTCACCGTCAGCGAGAACGTGCCGTCGGGAGCCGTGGCGGCGCCGTTGAGCGTGCCGACCTCGACGACGTTCACGCCGGCGAGCGGGGTCTCATCGGCCGCCGCAAGCACGGTCCCGTGGACCTCGAACGGTTGGGCCTGGGCGGAGGTCAGGCCTGCCGCCAGAAGGAACGCGAGCACGCTCATGCGATGGACGAGCGCCCTCAAAGAAGGGAGTAGAAGTTGCCGACGGTCTCTGCTCTTCATAGTGCCTGAGAGAAAATATGGGAGTGAAGATGCCCTGCCGACCCACTCGCCCGACGGCCAGGCGGGAATGCTTGGAGGGAGGACGCGGCGCAGCGGCGCGCCTGCGGAGGATGGGCACGTGGGATTAATAATATGATAATGCTATGAAGGAGCCGGGGAAAGGCAGAAGGGGACTTTGGAACCGGTTCCAGCCTATAATTGGAATCGCTTCCAGTGGCGCGGCGGCGCGGAATGAGTCGGAGAACGAGCCGTCGAACGCCCTGGAAAATCAGCATTTCCAGAGAGGCCGCGGAACCCGGGCCGGGCGCGCGGGGAGGGAAATAAGGCCTCTCGGCGCGCCACATGCGGCGGCGTTCGAAATCTCGATGAGATCAACCTTTTTAATCTGGACTTAATCTAAATAAGATCGTAGATTCGATCTGAATAAGCGCGGGACGCCCCGAGGACCGATCTCAGGAGAAGCGCCCGCGCGGGATTCGACCACCCAATCATCGAGGGCATTCTCTTATGAACATCGATTTCGTCAGGCATTTCAGGCAGTCGGCGGTCTGGGCGGCCCTTGTGCTGCTGCCCGGCCTCGTATGGGCGCAGACGGGAGAGATACGCGGCGTCGTGGTGGATGCGACGCTGGAAGAGCCGCTGGCGGGCGTCAACGTATACGTCGAGGGGACGAGCGTGGGGGCGGCCACCGGCGCCGACGGCTCGTTCGTCATCCCAGGTGCGCCGCAGGGCCCGCAGGTGCTCGCGGCCCGCATGCTCGGCTTCGAGACCTCCCGCCGAACGGTGACCGTGCGGGCGGGCGAGACGGTGCACGTCGTCCTCATCCTCGACGAACGGCCCATCGACCTCGACGAGATCGTCGTGCGCCGCGTGACGATGACCGGCGGGCGGCGCGGCATCGAAGGCATCCCGGGATCGGCGCACTACCTCTCGCCGCGCGAGCTCGAACGCTTCAGCTTCAACGACATCGGACGCATCCTGCAGGACGTGCCGGGGGTCAACGTTCAGGAAGAGGACGGCTACGGCCTCCGGCCGAACATCGGCCTGCGCGGCTCCGGATCGGAACGGAGTTCGAAGATCACCGTGATGGAGGACGGCGTGCTCATGGCCCCCGCGCCGTACGCGGCTCCGGCGGCGTACTACTTCCCGACGGCCGGGCGCATGCAGGGCATCGAGGTGCGCAAAGGCTCGAGCCAGATCAAGTACGGCCCGTACACCACCGGCGGCGCGCTCAACCTGATCTCGACGGCCATCCCCGAGACGTTCTCGGGCCGGCTCGACGTGCTCGCGGGCGACGACCGGGGGCGCACCCTGCACGCCTACCTCGGCGACTCGTTCAAGAACGCCGGTTTCCTCGTCGAGGCCTATCAGGGCCGGAGCGACGGCTTCAAGGAACTCGACGGCGGCGGCGATACGGGCTTCGACAAAAAGGACTTCCTCGCCAAACTGCGCCTCAACACGAACCCGGACGCGCCCGTGTATCAGGCGCTCACGCTCAAGGTCGGCCGGGCCACGGAGACGTCGGACGAGACGTACCTCGGCCTGACCGACGCCGACTTCGCCCGCAATCCCGTCCGCCGCTATGCCGCCTCGCAGCGCGACGTGATGAACACCGAGCACGAGCAGTACATGCTCCGCCACGTCATCCGCCCCTTCGACGGCGTGGACGTCACGACGACGCTCTATCGCACCGATTTCTCCCGAAACTGGTACAAACTTGACCGCGTCCGCGCCTCCGAAGACGGCGATCGCGTGAAAATCGGCGCGCTCCTGGCCGACCCGGAGCGCTTTGCCGAGGAGTACGCCATTCTGACCGGCGCTTCGAGTCCGAACGACAACGCGCTCGAGATGAAGGCGAACAACCGCTCGTACTATGCGCGGGGCGTGCAGACCATCCTCGGATTTCAGTTCGGGACGGAGAACCTTTCGCATGAAGTGGAACTCGGCCTGCGCGTGCACGAGGACCGGATCGACCGCTTCCAGTGGGTGGACCTCTACCGTATGGACGGCGGGGTGATGGAGCCGACGCAGGCGGGCACGCCGGGCACGGAGAGCAACCGTGTGGAGACGGCGCGGGCGGTGGCGGCGTATGCCCAATACCGGCTCAAGACCGGGCGGCTGACGGCGATCCCCGGCGTGCGCGTCGAACACATCTCCATCCGGCGCGAGGATTACGGGAAGAACGACCCCGCGCGCACGGGTGTGGACCTCGCCACGCGGGCCAACACGGTCTCGGTGGTCATGCCCGGCGTCGGCGTCGATTATGCCTTCACGCGCGCGGTCAGCGCCTTCGCGGGGGTGCACCGGGGGTTTGCGCCGCCGGGCTCGAAGGAGGGCGCGAAGCCGGAGGCGAGCGTCAACTATGAGGCGGGCGCGCGGGTGCGCCACCGGGGCTTCCACGCCGAGGGCGTCGTCTTCTTCAACGATTACGGCAACCTCCTCGGCTCCGATCTGGCGGCGAGCGGCGGCTCCGGCTCCGGCGATCAGTTCAACGGCGGCGCGGTGCACGCGCGCGGCTTCGAACTGGCGCTCGGGTATGACCTCGGGCGCGCCGCAAAAACCCGTTTCGGCATCCCCTTCTCGCTCTCGTACACCCTCACGAAAGCCACCTTCGAGAACAGCTTCGAGAGTGATTTCGAGGGATGGGGCAGCGTGGAGAAAGGCGACGAACTGCCGTACCTGCCGCGCCACCGGCTCTCGGCCGGCCTCGGCGTCGAAGCGGCGCGCTTCGGGGTGAACCTCAAGGGCCGGTACGTCAGCCGGATGCGCACCACCGCCGGGCACGGCGCTTTCCTCGACGCCGAGAGCACCGACGCCCACTTCGTCCTCGACGCTTCGGCGGACGTGAGGCTCTCATGGCACGTGAAGCTCTTCGCCGCCCTGCGCAACGTGACGGACGTCGCCTACGTCGCGGCGCGCCGCCCCGCCGGCGTCCGGCCCGG
Organism: Rhodothermales bacterium; assembly: GCA_026984335.1. Taxonomy (GTDB): domain Bacteria; phylum Bacteroidota; class Rhodothermia; order Rhodothermales; family ISCAR-4553; genus JALSSK01. The sequence continues at coordinate 1,721 of JALSSK010000165.1, read as the reverse complement.
CCTGCCGCGCACCTTCCTGCTCGGCGTAAAAACGGTTTTCTGACGGCTCCCGCCTCCGGGAGGCCGCCCGCCCGCTTCCGGAACCCCCGGAGGCGGGCGATTTATGGCGGGAAAAGGGACGGGGCCGATCCGGAATGCGTGCGCGACGTGCGGATCTTGACGGATTTCGCGAGTATATTCGTTGTGTTCACACCTCTCGCATCGCATGCCGGAAAGACGGCGCAGAACCCGGGCAACGTCATGGCCATCGTCTCGATCAACCCCGCCACCGGAGCGACGCTCCGCACCTGGGAACCGCACACCGACGCCGACGTGGAGCGCATCCTCCGCGCCGTCGATGCCGCGCAAAAGGCGTGGCGGCGCGTGTCCGTAGCCGAGCGGGCCGAACGGATGCGCGAGGCGGCCCGTCTCCTCCGCGCACGCGCCGGGACGTACGCCGTGCTCATGGCCGAGGAGATGGGCAAGCCGGTGCGCGAAGGCCGCGCCGAGGCGGAGAAATGCGCGTGGGTGTGCGACTATTATGCCGAGCACGCGGCCCGCTTCCTCGCCGACGCGCCGGTGGCGACGGACGCCTCGGAGAGCTTCGTGACGCACCGGCCGCTCGGCGTCGTGCTCGCCGTGATGCCGTGGAACTTCCCGTTCTGGCAGGTCTTCCGCTTTGCCGCGCCGAACCTCATGGCGGGCAATGCGGGCGTGCTCAAACACGCCTCGAACGTCCCCGGATGCGCCCTCGCCATCGAGGCCGTCTTTCGCGACGCCGGTTTCCCGCCCGACCTGTTCCGCACGCTCCTCCTCCCGAGCAGCCGGGTGGAGGACGTCATCCGGCATCCGGTGGTGAAGGCCGTCACGCTGACCGGGAGCACGCCGGCGGGAAAGGCCGTGGCGCGCGCGGCGGGCGGCGCGCTGAAGAAGACCGTGCTCGAACTCGGCGGCAGCGATCCGTACGTCGTGCTCGAAGACGCCGACCTCGGCCCGACCGTCGAGGCGTGCGTGACGAGCCGGCTCATCAACTCCGGGCAAAGTTGCATCGCCGCCAAGCGCTTCGTGGTCGTCGAGGCGGTGCGCGAGGCGTTCGAGCGGCGGTTCGTGGCGCGGATGCGGGCGCGCACGATGGGCGATCCGCTGGACGAAGCCACCGACGTCGGGCCGCAGGCGCGCGTGGACCTCCGCGACGAGCTGCACCGGCAGGTGACCGAGAGCCTCGCCCGGGGCGCGCGATGCCTGCTCGGCGGCGCGCTTCCCGGGGGGCCGGGCGCGTTCTATCCGCCCACCGTGCTCACGGACGTGAAGCCGGGCATGCCCGCCTACGACGAAGAGCTGTTCGGCCCCGTGGCGGCCATCATCCCCGTGCGCGACGAAGCCGAGGCCATCCGCGTGGCGAACGACACCGTGTTCGGCCTCGGCGCGGCGGTCTTCACCGCCGACGTCGCGCGGGGGCGGCGCATTGCGGTGGAGGAGCTGGAGGCAGGGAGCTGTTTCGTGAACACCTTCGTCCGCTCCGACCCGCGTCTGCCCTTCGGCGGCGTCAAGGAGAGCGGCTACGGGCGCGAACTGGCCGAGCCGGGCATCAAGGAGTTCGTCAACGTCAAGACGGTGTATGTGAAGTGAAGGTGTTCCGTAGTGCGTAATCGGGGGGGAAGGAGGGGTGTGCAAAGGATCATGTGCGCGCAAGGGGATATTTTTACCCGGCGGAACGCAAAGGTTACCCTCGTGTCCTTGTA
>JALSSK010000164.1 GCA_026984335.1 Rhodothermales bacterium | reverse complement strand
CGAGTCCCAAGAACATCGTATTATCCAACACTACTTTCCTCCAGCATACGACCCCCCTGCGTGAAATGCAACAGCAGGTCTTTTCAAAACAATGGCCTACGGGTCCGTTCTCCAGGGCTTCTGCTGCATAACATGCGCGCCGAATACAACCCGTCCCTCCTCCCCGTGATGCCCTCGGGCTCTCCCCGATTACGCGCGACGAAATACGAAACCCCTTCCCTTCACGTACACCGTCTAAGGTGTTCCCTGAACAGCTTCCGGCTTCGAGTTCCTCCACGGCGATGCGTGGAGGGGTATTTTCGCTCAAACGTTCAAGCGGCGACGGTGCGCTTGGTTTTTTTCGACGCGCCGCGTAGTTTGCGCCGACGTTCTTTTCATACGTGCGTCCGGTTTTGCTCTCGGATGGGATCCGGGGGCGATGAAAAGGGAATCCAGTGACCCGTCGCGACGGCGGGGAGTCTGGGGCTGTACCCGCAACTGTGAACGACGAGAGACGCCGGAGGTGTGGAAGCGCCCGGTCACTGCGCCCGCGAGGGGGTGGGAAGGCCGCGCGTGGAGCTTCCGGCGCAAGGCCGCCCGAGCCGTGGTCGTCGTGAGCCAGGAGACCTGCCGAGCGCATGGATGCCGAAGAGACCTCCGGGAACTGGGGTTGGGGCATGCCACGCCGGGTCGGTCCCGCTCGCACGACGATGCGCCGCCCCCTTTCCGGCGCGACAGCCCGAACCTCGCAGTTGAGGTTGGGGCTTTTTTATGAACCTTCGTTTCTTCTTCCTTCTCGCACTGACGGGGCTGTGTGCGCCGGGCGCGCGGGCGCAGGCGACGGCCGACACCACCGTGGCCCTGCCGGAGATCACCGTCACGGCGACGCGGGCGGAGACGACCACGGCGGAAGCGCCCGCCCGCGTGACGGTGCTCGACGCCCGCGCGATGGCGTCCGTCGCGGCGCGCTCGGTGGCCGACGTCGTCGCGGCGCGCACGGGCGCTTTCATCCGCCGCTACGGCCCCACGGGGCTTGCCTCGCTCTCGCTCCGGGGCGCGAACGCCTCGCAGACGCTCGTCCTCCTCGACGGCTTCCGCCTGGCCGATCCCCAGCTCGGCCAGCTCGATCTCTCGCTGTTGCCCACCGTCGTGCTCGAGTCCGTGGAGGTGATGTACGGGGCGGGCTCGGCGCTCTACGGCTCGGACGCCGTCGGCGGGGTGGTGAACCTGCGCACGCTCCGCCCCGGCGCGCGGCCTTCGGCGCGGGCTTCCGCCGAGGCGGGCGCGTTCGGCGAGCGCATGGGCGGGCTGGCGCTCTCGGGCCGGAAAGGGGCGTTCTCCGGGCTCGCCGCCGTGGAGTACCGGACCATCGACGGCGACTTCCCGTTCGTGAACCCCTCGCTCTTCCCCCCGCGCGAGGTGCGTCGGGAGGGGGCCGACGGCGAGCGCCTGGCGCTCTACGGGACGCTCGGCTATGCGGGCGGGCGGCATCGCGCCGTCGCCGGCGTGTGGTACAACGACGCCGCGCGCGGGCTGCCGGGCCCGGCCACGGCCACGCCGAAGGGCGAGCGGCAGTGGGACGCGAGCCTCCGAATATGGGCCTCCGACCGCCTCCGCTTCCGATGGGGCACGCTGCGCCTCGGCGGGTTGGCGCAACGCGCTTCGCTCCGGTACCGCAACCCGCAGCTCCGGATCGACCAGACCGGGCGGACCATCATCGCCACGGTGGAGGCCGAGGCGACGGCGGCGCTCGGGCGGCGGTGGCTCGTGGGGGGCGGCCTCACCGGCGGATACGGGCGCGCCCGGCACCCGAACCTCCGCGCCGATGCCACCGAGCGGCGCCTCGGCGCGTTCGTCCACGCCGACGCCTCGTACGGACGCCTCCGCCTCTTCCCCGCGCTCCGCCTCGACGTGTACGCGCTCCCCGGCGCGGCGCGGCAGACGGCCCTCAGCCCGCGCTTCGGCCTCAACCTCCGGCCGCTCCCGTGGCGGGCGCTCCGCCTCAAGGCGAGCCTCGGACGGGCCTTCCGCGTCCCCACCTTCAACGACCGCTTCTGGCAGCCCGGCGGCGACCCCGACCTCCGGCCCGAGCGCGGGTGGACCTTCGACGCGGGCGCGCTGCTCCATCACGCCGCGCGAGGCGTCGACCTCAAGGCCGAAGCCTCGTTTTTTCTCCACCGCCTCCGCGATCAGATCCTCTGGCGGCCCGTCGCCGGGGGCTTCTATGCGCCGGCCAACTTCAGCCGCGTGCGCACGCGGGGCCTCGAGCTCTCCGGCGAAGCGCGCGCCCGCCTCGCCCGCGCCGCCGCGCTCGACGCCGGCTTCTTCTATACCCTCACCGACGCCCGCGACCGCTCCGACCCCGACGCCGCTTCCTTCGACCATCAGCTCCGGTACGTGCCGCGCCGACAGCTCAAGGGCTACCTCGGCGTCGCGTGGCGCGCGCTTCGACTGGACGTCTCGGCGCGGCATGTGGGCAAACGCTTCGTCACGGCGGACGGGCGGCAGGCGCTCGATCCGTACTGGGTGGTGGACGCGCAATTCCGGGTCACCGGCGCGCTCCCGCTCGCCCGCATGACGCTCGCCCTCGCCCTCGAAAACGCCTTCGACGCCGCGTACGAGGGCATCAAAGGCTATCCCATGCCGCCGCGCGCGATGCGCCTCCGGCTCGTGCTCGATCTGCCCGGCGGATGACCCGCTTCCCCCGGAAACGTCTTTCCTTCACCAAAACAAAATCCTCATCCTCATGCGTACGTGTACCGTTTCGATTCGAAAAATCCTTTTCCTCGCCTTTTTCCTTACGCTCTGGTTCAATCCCTCGCAGGCGCAGACGACGATGGTCTTCGTCGGCAATCAGGGCAACTTCACCGAGGCCAACGGTTCGGTCACCGCGTACGACCCGGCTACGGGCGCCGTGGTGGTGGACGCCGTGCCGGACCTCAACACGCTCGTGCAGAGCATCACGCTCCATGAGGGGCGCGGCTACGTGATGGCGAACACGTCGGACCGCGTGGACGTGTTCGACCTCGAGACGCTGGCGCGCACGGCGCAGATCCTCGACGTGCCGAGCCCGCGATACATGGCCGTCGTGGGCGAGAACAAGGCGTACGTGACGAACCTCTTCTCGGCCACCGTGACGATCCTCGACCTCGCGAACGACGCCGTCCTCGGGACCATCCCCGTGGGCGACAACCCCGAGGGCATCGCCGTGCGCGGCGACCGCGCGTACGTGGCGAACTCCGGCTTCGGAGCGGGCACGACGGTGACCGTCATCGACACGAACACGGACGCGGTGGTCGAGACGCGCGAGGTGGGGTGCGACGGGCCGCGCTTCCTCGCCGTCGACGCCGAGGACGAACTGTGGGTCTTCTGCACCGGCAAAACGGTGTACAACGCCGACTTCACGCAGATCATCGAGCAGACGAACGGACAGGTGGCGGCCTTCGACGAGGCGACGGGCGAGGAGACGGCGCGCTTTGCGCTGGAGGCGCAGATCGGCGGCGGCGCCTCCGGGCAGGACGTGTACTACGATCCGGTCAGCGGCATGGCCTTCGCGCTCACGGGCCTGACGATCCTCCCCTTCGACACGCGCGCGAACGAGCCGGGCGCGCCGATCCTCCTCCCCGGCGACTCCCCGGCGGGCGGCCTCGCCTATGACGGCGCGACGGCGCGCTTCTTCGT
>JALSSK010000163.1 GCA_026984335.1 Rhodothermales bacterium | reverse complement strand
AGCGGTCTTTGACGACCCCGCCTTTCGGGCGTTGCCCCACGTGCAGGCCTTCCGCCTTTCGGCCATGCTCTCCATCGGCCGGCGCAACGCGCCTCAGTTCGACCAGTGGCTCGCCGACTTCGACGCCGCCCTCGCGCGGTGGGACGAGCCGGACCCCGGCCTCCACTTCATGCGCGGCATGATCTATCAGATGCTCGGCACACCGGAGGATGCCGCCGCCGCCTATCACGAGGCCCTCGAAGTGTACGACGGCTTTTTCCCGGCAGCCTACATGCTGGCTCAGCAGCACCTCGAGGCGGGCGAGTATGCGGCGGCCGAGCGCCTGTTTGCGCGCACACAGGCCTATGCGCCGTACACCCATCTGGCCCTCTACGGGCGGGCGCAGGCGCTGATGGGTCTCCTCCGGTATGAACGGGCGGCGGCCCTGCTGGAGGCCGTCCTCAACTACGACGCCGCCTTCACCCCCGCCGTCTACGACCTCGCCCTCTGCCGCCTCGCCCTCGGCGATGAACCCCGCGTGCAGGCCCTGCTGGCTCGCCTCGCCGACACCAGCCCGCGATGGGCGCGGCGGCTCCGAACGGTGCTCCACACGCCCGCCTTGCATCCGGTCACGCTCCTGCCCCGACCCCGCGCCTCCCTGGCTGCCTATCAACCCCCGCCGTGATTCCGCGCCGCCCTCCGCCGAATCGCGTATTCTTGTGCAAATAATGCCGCTCGCTCCGCGCCCCATTCCTGCTCGCGAAACCCGCCGAAAGGAGCGTAAATCACATCAAGTGCCACAGCTCATTGTATTTTCACTAATTCCTTTGCATATTGGTGCGCATAGACATCACCCACGGTAGGATCCGGGCCTTACTCCAACCCTTAACCTTTCGTTTGCCGTTGTTTAATCTTAACAAGCTCTGGCCCCGGGGCGCGGAGCAGTCGGAGCAAGGATCGATGAGTTACGAACAGGAGCATCAGGACCATGGTGCACAGGGCTATCCCGACGGAGAAGCTCTGCACGACGACGCCGTGGGCAGGGAAAACCATCGCCGGAATGCCGGACGCTATCGAGACGAAATCTTCTCGAAACGGGTGCCCGCCGGAAAACGGACGTATTTCTTCGACGTGAAAACGACGCGCTCGGGTGAAGATTTTTTCATCACCATCACCGAGAGCAAACGATTGAGCGACGGGCAGTACGAGAAGCACAAGGTCTTTCTCTACAAGGAGGACTTCGGCAAATTCATGACGGCCATGCACGAGGTGGTGCAATACATCCGGGACGAGTGCCTGCCGGCGTACGATTTCCGGGGTCTTCCGGAGGTGCTTCCCTCGGAGAATTACGAGGAGTCGTATCTCGACGACGAGCGGGACTATTGAGCCTCCCCCTGGAAGGTATGGCGGCGACGACGTTCCGGTTTGGAGGCGATGCGCCGCCGGACGGGCTACGGTCGGCCTGGCCCCGTGAACCTTTTGCGAAGGGCGACGGAGCAGGCCTGGCGGGGGAATCAAATCACGTGAATTTGATTATACAGGCCGGGTTATCCCGGCTTTTTGCGTTGTCGGCGGGCCGGGGAAGGGAAGCGCCGTCGGGCCTTTCGTTTTCGCAATCGACCGGAGAAGAGCGGGCATGACGACCAGGCAGGAGAGGGAGATGGAGGCGGCCTTGCGGTTCATCCGCCCGGAGGTGCGACGGGAGCGCGCCTATCACGTGGGCAGCGCCCCGGACGTGACGGTAAAGCTCAATCAGAACGAGTGCCCGTACGACCTCCCCGAGGACCTCAAGCGGGAACTGCTGGAGGCGTTCATGCGGGCGCCGTTCAACCGCTATCCGACCGAACAGCCCGACCGGCTCCGCGAAGCCCTCGCCGCGCGGCTCGGTCACGACCCTGACGGCGTGCTCATCGGCAACGGTTCGAACGAACTCGCGTACACGCTCGGCCTCGCCATGGTCGGGCCGGGCGCGCGCGTCGTTTTGCCCCGCCCCATGTTTGCGCTCTACGGCACGATGGCCCGGATCTTCGGCGGCGAGGTGATCGGCGTGCCGCCGCGCCCCGACCTGCGCTTCGACGCCGACGCGCTCACCGACGCCGTCGGGCGAACGCAGCCGGCCCTGACCGTGCTCGCTTCGCCGAACAACCCGACGGGGCTGGCCATGACGCCGGACGAGATCGCGCGCGTCGTGGCGGCAGCCCCCGGCTTCGTCCTCATCGACGAGGCGTACGTCGAGTTCAACGAGGAGCCGAGCGCGATCCGTCTCCTGGCGCGGCATCCGAACGTGCTCGTGATGCGCACGTTCTCGAAGGCCTTCGGCCTGGCGGGGCTGCGGGTGGGCTATCTCCTGGGCCGCCCCGAGGTGATTGCCGAATTGCTCAAGGCGCGCCTGCCCTTCATGGTCGACCGCTTCGCCGAGACCGTGGCGATGACGCTTTTGCAGCGCCCCGAGCTGGTCCGGGCCCGCATCGACGCACTCAAGGCTTCGTGTCGCCGCCTCACCGCCGACCTTCAGGCCCTCGACGGCGTCGAGGTGATCCCCTCGCAGACCAACTTCGTGCTCTTCCGCACAGGACTGGAGCCGCGCCTCGTAATGGCGGGCCTGGCCGAGCGCGGCGTGCTCGTGCGAGACATGAGCGGCTATCCCGAACTCCCCGGATACCTCCGCGTAAACGCCGGAATGTCGAATGAGAACCAGGTGTTTGTGGCGGCGTTGAAAGAAACGCTGCGAGCGCAAGCCGGCGTCTGAACGGCCCTCACGCGACCGGCGGAACAGCCCCGGCGCATCGCCTGGTTGGAGGTTGAAAAGGCGTGATCTCTTTCGTGACAATGGGCCGGATCGGCCCCTGATCGTGAACTCGAAAATGTCTGGTAGCCACCCCCATCCTCACCGTTTTTTTCGTTGTCAATAAGCACAATGGATGCAATTCAGGTAGATATTATCGGACTTTCCACCAGCCCCTCCAGCGGCGGCGCATATGCGCTCGTGCTCGGCGAGATCGACGGCAACCGGCGGCTGCCCATCATCATCGGCGCCTTCGAGGCGCAGGCCATCGCGCTGGAGCTCGAGAAGATCTCCCCGCCGCGCCCCATGACGCACGATCTCCTGCGCGACCTCTTCGAGGCCGTCAATGCGGAGGTGATCGAAGTGGTGATCGACGAATTGCGGGACGGAACGTTCTTCGCCAAGATCCGGTACGTGCACAATGGGACCGAAGGCAAGCTCGATGCCCGGCCCAGCGATGCGGTGGCCCTCGCCGTCCGCGTCGAAGCGCCCATCTATGTAGCCCCGGAGGTGCTCGACGAAGCCGGCATCCCGACCGAAGAGGAAGTCGCCATGGCAAAGGAGGAACCGGTGGAAGAAGAAGAGCCCCTGCCCAAGTCGCCCTTGGCCCGGCTGCAAAAACAGCTCGAAGACGCCATCGCCGAGGAAAACTATGAGCTGGCCGCTCAGATCCGAGACAAGATTCAACGGCTCGAGAGCGAAAGCAACTGACGCGCCCGCCTCGTCCCCGTCCCTAACGTGAAACGTCCCTCGTAAGGCTGTCCGTTCCGGCGCGCGCGCCGACGCCTGCGTGTGACTCGTTTCGCGTTTCTTTTTTCATCCTTCCGCCGCAGATTCATGCCCGTTGTCGCTCCGACCGCCTACACCGTGCGCCGCGTTCCCCTGACGGCGATGCGCG
>JALSSK010000162.1 GCA_026984335.1 Rhodothermales bacterium | reverse complement strand
CCTCACCCACGCCGTAGACGGCCTTCAGCCGCCGGCCCCGCCGAGCGATGGTGGAGATCAGTTCGGCGAGCGTCATCGCTCCCGTCTCCATGAGATAATGCGCGCCGACGATGAGGGAGACGAAGTGCATGGCTACCTTCTCGGGCGTATAGTCCTTCGCCGACGTGATCGACTGATCGTGCAGGAGACGCATGTACTTCCCGGTCGAAGCCACCCGCACCCGCCGGTCCGGGTGCTTCGCGCACAGCCGGGCGAGCATCGCGAAGTCGTTGGCCATGCGGAAGAACGGCTCCGGCAGGATGTCGAGCAGATCGGAGCGGTGAAACAGGACGCCCGCCCCCATGGCGCGCATCTCCCCTTCAGCCACCATCATCGCGAGCAGTTCCCGTCCCGTCATCCCTGCGAGTTCGTTGCGGTTGTACTGCTGGTATTGCCGCTCGCCGTTGAAGGCATACATGTACGGCATCGCCACCAGGAGCGCCTCGGGATCCTCCCGCATGATCGCCTCGCTCTCCCGAAGGAAGGCGTCGAGGTCGAGGCAATAGTCATCGTCGCCGACGACGACCACCTTCGAGGTTTTCGCCCGCCGGATCCCCTCGCCGATGGTGAAGGCCACCCCCTCGTTTTTCTCGTTGTGATGCGCTTCGAAGCCGTGGACGTTTGCCAGATCATCTATCCGGGCGGCGATGGCCGCCTCCGAACCGTCGTCGACGAGCAGCACCGGCGCGCCGTCCCAGAAGCCGGAGGCGGCGTATTGCTCGAAAAAGTCTATGCGATTGTACGTCGGGATGACGATGGTCACGTCGGGGCGGGCGCGATTCGGATCCGCTTCGTTCGGGGTCTTTTCGTTCGGATGCATGGTCGTGAGGGTTACGATGAGGAAAGGCGTGCGAGGCGCGTCAGTTTTGCACGGCAAGCGCGCGGATCAGCTGTTGGATGATGTTTCGCGGGAGCGTGTGGCGACTGCTCAGCGGCAACCGTTCGGGCAGACGCGAGAGGCTTCTCTCGCCGAGACCGGCGAAGTCGAGGACGCGCGCGATCTCGGCGCGGGGCCGCCGGCAGAGCGATTCGTACTGAACCTCCACGAACGGCGCTCCGGTCGTGCGCAGGCCGTTATAGATGTCCTGATAAATCCCGTTGACCTGCAGGGCGATCTGATCCGCCGGGGGCACGTCCTGCGCGTGCGCTTCGTTGGAGGGCCGGGTGGACCAGTACACACGGGGATCGCCGTAGAGCTGCAACCGCGCCCGGTAGATCGACTGCGCGATGAAGAGCGGATCGCGCCGAAGCACGACGAATCGCACGTCGTCGAAGAGGCGGCTGAAGTATTCGACGTTCAACCCGACGAGATCGCTTTTGACGAAGAAAGGCTGGTCGTAGAGCGACATGAGCGCCCCAAGCTCGTTCCGCAGTCCCTCCGTGCGATGTTCGGGCATGAGCGCCTGCGCGACGCGATGGGTGTCTCCGGCGAAGACGAGCCGGCTGTTCCAGAAAAAGCCGAATTCGTGCGGCTCGTGCGGCTGCTTCGTGACGCCGTAGGCAGATTCCACCTCCGCCGTGAAGGGCGCCTCCCGCACGCCGAGCTTCTGCTCGATGAGCCCGGCGAGATAAGGCGCTTCCCAGAACCGGGCCATGAAGTTCGTCACGTAGTGGAAGGCCCGTGTGCGCGCCAGCAGTTGCCCGAAGAGCGTCGATCCGCTCCTCGGAGGATAGCACAGAATGATCATCGGCTGCGTGGGCGCGGGGGCCGCTGCCGTCAGCCGCTCCTCGAGGGGGCCGAGGGCGTGGTTCGCCTCGGCAAGGATCTCCTCGAAGGCGTGATCCACGGCGAAGCGTCCGAGACGCGGAGCCTCGGGACGCACGCGGGGCGGGCGGGGCTTCCAGGCATCGGGGGACCCATGGGAGGCGCTCATGCGGGTTTCGGTATGGGGTGGGGAAGAACGGATTCGGGAAGCATCTCCACGGGGACGAACGGCATCCCGGCAGCCTCGGCAGCGACGCGATCGGAGGCGGCATCTCCCACGTACAGGGCCTCGCCCGGAGCCACCCCGAAGCGCCGACACGCCTGCATCAGCCCTTCCGGATCGGGTTTTCCGGCCCGCACGTCTTCTTTCCCTACGACGAACGGCGTGAGGCCCTCCCAGACGGGGTTGCGGAAGATGGCCGTGAGCGCCCGCCGGGTGTTCGACGACACGACGGCTCCGGGCCGCTCGCCCCGGCTTCGGAGAAGCGCGACCGACGGCGCGTGGACCGAGGCGGGGTCGAAGCCCGCCCGCTCGGCTTCCGCCACGACGGCGCACAGCCTGCCGAAGAGCGCTTCGCCGCGTTCCCGCCGGAGCCGCCGCAGGTTGACGTCGAGGCCGTCCTCCGGCGCCCACGTCCCGCCGCTCGCGCGCGTGAGCCGCGCGAGACGGATCTTGAGATCGGTCCAGTCCACCGCCAGGCGCGCCATCGTCCCGTCGAAGTCGAAGATGAGGAGCGGCGCTTCGATCATGCGGCGCGTTTCGTCAGCCATGCGTCACCTCTGAAGAGCCGGGGCGCCCGGTCCACGCCGCGCACCCAGTACAGGTCGGCGTCGAGCGGGTTGAAAGCCGGCATCGCGGGGAGGTCCTCCCCGAACGCCAGCCGGACGTAGTAATACGGCATGTTGCACCCGGCGGCGCTGAAAAAATTGCTCGTCGTGAAGAAGCGGCCCAGGTTGATTTCCGTCACGCAGGGCATGCCCGAGGCGTTCTCCTTCATGTCCACGCAATAGACCCCGTGCGGCTCGGCGTCGACGGCGCGCACGGCCCGCACGCCGACGTCGTTCACGTCGTCCCGGTGCACCGTACGGGCGATCGACGGCGACGAGGACTGGCCGCTCGGCATCAGGTTGCCGAAGAGGTATTCCATCCGCTCCCGCGCCATCGAAGTGACGAGTTCGCCGCGATGCCACAGGCTCTGGAAGGCGAACTCTTTGCCCGGAAGGAACTCCGCGAGCATGAAATCCGAAGGCGCGAGGCCCCTGTTTGCCCCCCAGTACCGGATCCATCCTTCCGCCTCGGCGCTCGTTCGGACGGGGAGCGCCGCGCGGGAGCCCGCTCCCCGGACGGCGCGGACCCACACCTTCTCGCCCCGCGTCCGGAGGGCGTCCACAAGGGCCGGGAGGTCGCCGAGGTCCGCGAGGGCGTGTGAGACCGGGACCGGCACGCCGGCCTCGTCGAGGACGCGGTTGCACGCGAGCTTGTCGTGACACGTGCGGATGGCGGTTTGGGAAGGGAGCAGGAGCCGTGCGGGGATCTCCGCGCGGTGCTCCGAGAGGAACGCCACCTCCACATCCGGCTGGGGATGGACCAGGTCGATGCGTTCCCGTACGAGGATGGCCCGGAGGGCGTCGAGATAGCCGGGGTCGTCGCACCGGGGCACGAGGCGACGCTCCTCCACCTCGGCGCACGCGAGATGGAACGGGTTCGTGTCCACTCCGACGAGGTGGAAGGGCTCCTCCGCCATGCGCAGGGAAGCGACGAAGTTGCGCGCGGCGTTGCCGCCGGCTCCGGTGACGAGGATGCGTTTCATGGTCATGAGGCGACGCGGATGACGGGCTGCTTTTTATAGGCGGAGGCGCGGATGGCCACGTCGAGCACGCGGAGTCCGTCCTCGCCCGTGATGGCCGGAGGGGCGTCCGTG
>JALSSK010000161.1 GCA_026984335.1 Rhodothermales bacterium | reverse complement strand
GTCGTGCGTGACGAAGAGCGAGGTGATGCGGTAGCGTTGGGCGAGGCGTTGAAAGAGCCGCTGCATGGCGGCGCGGATGTCCACGTCGAGGCTGGCAAAGGGTTCGTCGAGGAGGAGGAGGCGGGGGTTGACGATGATGGCCCGCCCGAAGGCGACCCGCTGCCGTTGCCCGCCCGAGAGCTGATGCGGGCGTTTCTTTGCGTGCTCGGTCAGTTCGAGGTCGGCGAGCATCTCCGCGACCCGTCTTTTCCGCTCGCCCGCTTCCACCTTCCGCAGGCGCAGCCCGAAAGCGACGTTCTCGGACACGTTGAGGTGGGGGAAGAGGAGCGGCTCCTGATACAGATACACGATGCCCCGCTTTTGCGGGGGCGCGTGCGAGAGGTCCTCGCCGTCGAGCACGACCGTGCCCGCATCCGCCGTCTCCAGCCCGGCGATGATCTTGAGGAGCGTCGTCTTTCCGCATCCGGAGGGGCCGAGAATGCTCAGCGTCTGGTGCGCCGGCACGCCGAAGCTCACGTCCCGGAGGACGCGCTCCGCGCCGAACGATCGGATGAGATGACGGGCTTCGAGAAACACGGGCGGGGGGCGCGGGGCGGGTCAGCCCTCGCGCATCTCGTTGAAGACGAACCGCTTGTTCACCCACAGCAGGGCGGCGGGCGGGAGGATGAGGAGGCAACTCGCCATCGCGGCGTAAAAAAGGTTGGCTTCGTTCACGTAATCGTACACCTTGACCGGCAGCGTCTGCACCTTGCCCGTGCCGATGAGGAGCGTCAGGCCGTACTGGAACCACGAGATCAGGAAGGTCTGGAAAAAGCAGATCAGAAGCATCCCTTTCGAGACGGGCAGGAGCACGCGCCGGTAGGCGTCGAAGGTGGAGCCGCCCAGGGTGAAGACGAGGTCTTCGAGGGCTTTGATCTCCGGGTTCCAGAAAGCGCTGAAGAAGACGATGGCGAAACCGTAGGCGAACATGGTCTGAGCGAGCGCCACCCCGGCGGCGTTGCCCGCGAGGTCGAGCTTGAGATAAAGATACATCAGGCAGGTCCCGAGGATCACCGGGGACATGATGAAGGGGAGGTAGGCGAGGAAGAGCAGCTTCTTTCGGGCGGGGTGATACGCGATGAACTTGCCCGTGACGAAGCCCGCCGCCGTCGAGAGGGAGGCCACGACGAGGGAGAGGGCGCACGAGAGGAGGAAGCTCGCGCCAAGGTCGCTCGGGCCGGTGAGCACACGCGCCCACAGGTCGAAGGAGAGGGCGCGCGGGAGCAGGTCGGGGAAGGGCCAGGCCTTCGCCAGCGAGAGGAGGATCAGGTAGGCAAAGGGGAACAGGCAGGCGAGCGCGAGGAGCACGGCCGCCGCCCCCCGAAGGAGGCGTCGCGGGGAACGCGTCGCGGGGAAGGGGCCGTTCATACGCGTCCTCCCGCCCGCCCGCTCCGGAACGCCCAGCCGATGAGCGCGAGCACGAGCGCCGTATAAAGCCATGCTACGATGAACGCCTCGGGCTTTTGCGTGAGGTCGAACATCGCGTATTTCCGCATCGTCAGCACCGACACCATCTGCGGCGACTGCCGCCCGAGCAGCAGCGGGATCTCGTACGAGCCAAAGACGAAGATGAAGAGCAGGATCACGTTCGTGAACGACCGGGTGAGAAGGATCGGCACGGCGACGCGGTAGAGACAGGCCCGCCGACTTGCGCCGAGGGTGCGCGCCGTCTCCGCGAGCGCCTCGACCTTCTCGGTCTCGTACAACTGTGCGAAGAGCAGGATGAAGAACGGCGTGGCGAGGCTCACGTGGGCGAGGATGATGCCGAAGGCGTACGGGTCGTTGACGAGGTTCGGCATCTGCGCCACGTCGTCGATCACGCCGAAATGGAGGAGCCAGCGCGCGGCGTATCCGGCTCCGGAGAAGAGTTGGAAGACGAGGAAAGCCGCCACGGTGGCGGGGATGGCGAGGGGGAAATAGATGACGTACGAGAGCGGCCCCTCTTTGAGCGGTCGGCGGAGGAAGAGCAGCAGCGCGAGCGCCAGGCTCACGGACAGGGCGACGGTGACGGCGGCTACGTACAGACTCAACCCGAAGGCGCGCCCCACCTCGCCGTCGGAGAAGAGCCGCGCCCAGTGTTCGAGCGTGAAGCCCTCGCTCAGGAGACCCGCCAGCCCCACGCTGTAGGCCGCTGCATACCCCAGGCTGAACCCGATGGGCAGCAACGCGATGAGCGCAAAGAGCGCCATCCCGAACGCGCCGGAGCTGTTATGGCGGCTTCGGATCATCCCTGCGGAGCGTCCTCGAAGTGCGGGTGCTTCATCTCTTCTCGATCACTTCGGTCCGAAAGTCCTCATAGAGCCGAATCATGTACTCGGGGGCGAGTTCCTGAAGCGCCCGTCCCTCGATGTCGGCGCGTCTCGGGGCAAAGCGGCGGGGGGGCGCGTGGCGGAACCGTTCCTGCCATTCGGGCGGCAGGCGGTCCACGTCGAGCACCGTGCCGTCGCCCCAGACCTGAGGGTCGAGCTTGCGGAGTTGGGCTTCCGGAGAGATCAAAAAGTTACACACCACCAGCGCGCCCGCCTTGTGCGGCGCCGTCTTCACGATGCCCATGTAGTGAGAGTTTTGAATGGAGCCGAAGTCGGGCACGTATGCGCGGGTCGTCTCCGGAAAAAGGCCCTGAAGGACCTTGTTGTCCACCTCGCCGTCGTTGTTGCTCATGGTGAAGTCGATCTCGCCGGAGGTGAAGAGCCGGTGGAGCTGCGCCACGCCGCTCGGAAACGTCTCACCGCTCTTCCAGAAATACGGTTTGATGGCGTTGACGTAGGCCCACAGCTTCGCGGCGACCGGCTCGTACCGCGCGGCGTCGAACGGTCCGGCGAGCGCTTCCGGACCGCCCGCGAAGTCGATGAGCAGGGTCTTGAGAAACGTCATGCCGGCGAACGAGGTGTCGAAGGTGAAGCGGCCCGGATGCGCCTTCACCCACGCCGCCAGCGCCTCCCGGTCGCGGGGCGGCTCGCTCACGCGCGCGCCGTCGTAGATGAGGATGAACTGAACGTTGCCCCACGGCATCTCGTAGCCATCGACCCGCTGCTGAAAGTCGATGCCGATGAAAGGGTTCTCGAAGTCGATGTATCGGGCGTTCGGGAGATGGTCCGTGAACGGTCCGAAGAGCGCGTCGATCTGCCGGAGTTGGTAGAACGTCTCGCCGTTGATCCACATCATGTCGAACTCGCTCACGGGCTTGCCCGCCTCTTGCTCGGTCATGAGCATGGACACGAGCTGGTTGCCCTGTCCCGAACTGACGTTGAGCGTGACGCCGTACCGGTCGCGGACCTCGGGCGCGACGTACCCGCGCACATAGGCGTTGATGTACGGATCGCCGGTCCACATCACGAGGTTGACGGTTTGCCCCCGCGCCGCCGCTTCGATGTCCGCCCACGGGGCGGCGGCGAGGTCGAACTCGTCGGCCTTCGGACCGGCGCACCCGGCCAGGAGCACGAGCAGCGCGACCCAGGAGCGTCGAGACAAACGTTTCACGAGGTCGGGTGTGGCGGCGGCGTTCATTCAGAGGGGAGGTTCGCAAGGGGGGGCGGCGGCTCGTCCGGGCCGTTGCGATCCCTGGGCCCGGGAAGGACGTTCCCATGGGGCGCCGGTTCGAGGCTCCGGAGAAGACCGCGAAGTCAACGTGGGGAAGGGGGGTG
>JALSSK010000160.1 GCA_026984335.1 Rhodothermales bacterium | reverse complement strand
GGCGCCTACCGCGACCGCGACATCGACATGAACTCCGTCGAGTTGATGGTCCTCCGCCGCACCGACGGCGGCTGGCGCATCGCCGCCGTCCACTGGTCCTCGGGCCGCCGGTAGTCGCGGCGAAGCGTCCGGGCGGTCATCCCGAAGGGCGGCGGGGCAGCGTCTCGCGCATGACCGACAGCGCCGCGACGCCGAGCGCGGCGGAGGACGCGGCCCCGCCATAGCGCCGTGTGGGGCGGGTCGAGATCGGCACGCGCCCGTTGCCCCATCCTCTTCAGATCGACACGGGAGGCGCGAGCCCCTGACGACGCATCCCTTCACTCTGAAACTTCAGGCTTGGACGAGGCGAGGATTCCGGCGTTCCGGAGGGGCGGGCTCCGGAGGGGCGGTTCCATGAGGAGGAGCGTCAGGAGCATCGCGCGTTCGAGCGTGCGGTCGAGGTCGATGAACTCGTGGCGGGCGTGCGCGCCGTCGCCGACGGCGCCGAGGCCGTCGAGCGTGGCGGTGTGCAGGCTGGTGAAGTTGCCGTCCGAGGCGCCGCCGGCGAGGCCTTCTTCGACCGGGACGCCGGCGGCTTCGGCGAGGGCGCGGTAGCGTAGCCAGAGCGCCCGGTTGCGCGGCGTCGGCTCCATCGGGAGGCGCTCCATGCCGCCCCGGACCTCGAGCGTGACGCCCGGCGTCGTCGGCTTCAGGCTGCGGATGGCCGTCTCCACGCGCGCGGCGTCCTCCCGCGTGGGCACGCGCACGTCCACCCGGATGCGGCTCTCCGCCGCGATGACGTTGGCCCGCGTGCCCCCTTCGAGCGTGCCCACGTTCACCGTCACGCCTGTGGCCGGGTCGTTGAGCGCGAAGAGCTTTTGCACCACGTACGTCAGTTCGAGGATGGCGCTCCGCCCTTCTTCGGGCGCGAGGCCCGCGTGCGCCGCCTTCCCCCGGACGACGATCTCGAAGTCGCCCGTGCCCTTGCGTCGCGTTTTGATCTTCCCCGCCGGACCGAGCGCGGGTTCGAGCACGAGCGCCCGGTCCGAGACACGGGCGAGACGTTCGAGGCGCGCCTGCGATTCGAAGCTGCCGATCTCCTCGTCCGAGTTGACGAAGACGAGCGGCGTGACGGTGGGCGTGAGCGCGAGCGCGCGGAGGGCGCGGAGGGCGAAGACGATCATCGCGAGGCCCGCCTTCATGTCGAAGACACCCGGCCCGCGCACCATGGCGTCGCGCCGCTCGAAGGGCATCTCGGCGAGCGTGCCGAGGGGCCACACCGTGTCGCAGTGGCCGAGCAGGAGCTGGCGCGGAGCGCCCCGCGCCCGCGTCCGGGGACGCGCATAGAGTTGCCCGCCCGTCGCCCGGCCCGGCAGCCGAAGCGTCTCGAACGCGAGCGCCTCGAAGGCCTCGGCGAGCAGGCCAAGCACCGGCGCCTGCGCCTCGGGCCGCGTCGAGGGAGATTCCTCCAACACCAGCGCCCGCGTGAAGGCGATGAACTCGTCCCGGTGCTCCTGGAAAAACGCGCGGACCCGCTCGGTCATCGTCGCTAGCGTTCAAAATGATCGGGGAACGGGAAGGCCTGGCTCTCGCGGATGACGGCAAAGCGCCCGGGCTGGAGGTAGGCCAGGAGCGGAGCCTCGCGCACCACCTCGTTGTCGTCGCGGTCCCAGCTTCGGAGCGCCCGCTCGCGCACGTACGCCGCCACGATGCGCCCCGTGACGAGGCTGTTCACGCCGAAGCCGTCGATGACGCGCTCGAGCGCGCACTCGAAATACAGGCTGGCGTCTTCGAGCAACACGCCCTCGATCACACGGGCGGGAAACGTCGGGAGAAGCTCGACGATGGGCTTCGAGTCGTTCTCGCATCGCGGGCTGGCCGAGAGGCTCGCAAGCACGACCTGATCCGGGTTCGGATAACTGACCGTGAAACCGCCTTCACGCTTCGCATTGTGGTACGTGCGGTGCCGGGGCGTGCAGACGAAGCCGAAAAAGTTGTCCCACCCCATCGGGAAGGCCATGTGCTTCGGCGCGAGGTCGAACCGGCCGTCGGGCTCCCGCGTGCCCACGACCACGAGCGGGTTGACGAGGAAGAACGCGTCCCAGATCGGCGTCTCGACGTCCAGCGTCACAAGGGCATCGGCGGTTGGCTTCATGGTCGGTGTGGGAAAGGTTGTGGAGAACGGCGCGGCTCAGGCCACCAGCGTTTCGGGCCGGAAGACCTCCTCCAGCCCCAGGATGCGGACGACCTCGAAGAAGATCGGCGGGGGGTGCATCAGGCGCACCTTCTTTCCGGCCCGGATCAACTCGTACAGCGCGAGGATGCCCTCCGTGTCGACAAACTTCGAACGGGCCAGGTCGATGGCTATCTCGTCCACGTCCCGGCACAGCCGCCGCACCTTCCGCGCCGTGAGCAGGTTGAAGTCCCGGCGCAGCGTGATATGGATGGCATGGCCTTTTTTCTCGTACGTCATTGGAGTTCCCGCGCGATGAGATTCTTGATGCGGTGCGCCGACTCGGAATACACGTGGATGAGGTCGAAGTCGAGCCGCTCATACACCTTCTGCAGACGCAGGTAATCGCGCTCGTGATGAAACAGCGGCATCAGCCCGGAAAAAACGAAGCCGCAGTCGTGAAGATCCGGAACGATGGTCTTCGTGACGGGGTCGTCGAGCGGAAGGTCGAGGTAGACCGCGTGCATCCCCTCGTCGCGCAGCGACTGGAGCGTGTGCCGGAGACGATCCGTGAGGTCCTCGCCGTAGGTCCGGACCACGAGCAAGGCGTGCTTGTACTCGTAACTGATCTTCAGATCGAGGTCGGACCGCTCGGCGAGTGACGGCGCTTCGGGCGGGCGGTCGTGCACGTTGGCGCCGAGCAGCCGGTAGATGTCGGTGAGGATCGTCCGGTAGGCAGGGGGCAGATAACGCCCGGCCGTCTCGATGCGGCACAGGGGCAGAAAGTCGATGACGATGGAGACGTCCTGCGGGTAGCTCTCGGTCAGGCCCTTGTATTTGGCCGTGGGGAAGTCGGCCAGCAGGAGGGCGGTCGATTGCATGCCGAACCTCGCATTGGCCTTCTGGCTGATCGTGTGCACCGTCACGGCTTCGCCGAAGAGGCCCAGCAGTCCCCGCTCGCGGGACATCTCGATGAGCCGCCGGAGCATGCGCGTCATGATGCCCCGGTGGCGATGGGGCACGGCCACCACCGCCTCGCCCACCTCGCCGATGCGAGAGTCCGTCGTTCGGAGCACGGCGAAATAGCCCACCGCCTCGCCTTCGCTCGTCCGGGTGATGACGCCGAACTTCTCCTCCCGCTCCAGCGCCAGCGCAATCTTTTTCGGGAAGTACAGGTCTTCCTTGACGTACGTATAGCCGTACGTGCGATAGATGAGCTTGGCGACGTCTTCGGCGTCTTCCTCGTGAACGGTCCGGATGACGTACGTCGTCTCGCGGGCCGGCGGAGGCGCGGACGCGGGCTTCTCGTCCACGAGGAGGTCGGCGATGTGCTCGCCCGTGGTCTTCTTGACGAGCCGAAACTCTTTCCCGCCCCGGCCTTTGTTGATGAAGATGAAGTCGTCCACGAGGTGACGGATGACCTCGAAGCCCGCCCCCTCGAAATTGCCTTCCCGGAGGGCGCGGTCGCGGTCGTAGACGTGGCGCTCGGGGTCGAACGGCTCGCCGAACTCGTGCACGATGATCTCGACGCTGGAGGGGCTCCATCGGTACGAAAGGTCGAACCGGCCCTCTTCCTCTCCGAAGGCGAAGAGCACCACGTCCGTGACGAGCTCGTCCACGGCAAGCGAGAGCCGCACGGCGTCTTCTTCACTCAGACCGGCGTTCATGCCCCACTTGTACGTGAAGTCGGTCACGGAGCCGATCACGCTCACCTTGTTCTTCAGCGTCAGTTGGGTGTCGATGTCCATGGCGTCCCGGTCCGGAAGGTGGGGAGGCGTGCGGCAGGGACATGAGTACGCCGCCGCGCGTCGAAGCGGTAGCCGTGGATGGACGAGAGGCGGCGTCAGGGAAAGACGGCGGCGTCCTGTGGGTGAAACGCTTACGACGGCGCTGCCGGCTATCCGGCGACGCCGCGCCGCCAGGCGAGGTAGGCCATGAAGCCGGGCGCGAGGCGGAGGGCGTCTTCGTCGACGGTGAAGCGCGGCGTGTGGAGGCCGTGCGTGATGCCGGCCTCGGGGTTGCCCACGCCGAGCACGTAGAAGCACCCCGGCGCCTCGCGAAGATAATAGGCGAAGTCCTCGCCGGCGAACCACAGGTCCACGTCCACCACGTGCTCCGCCCCGGCGTAGGCGACGGCGGCCTCGCGCACGAAGGCGGCGGCTTCGGGATCGTTGAAGAGGGCCGGATAGCCGGCGACGATCTCGACGTCGGCCTCCGCGCCGAAGGCCCGCGCCGTGTGCGCGGCCACGCGCCGGATGAGCTCGTGCGCGCGAAAACGCCACCGCTCGTCCATCGCGCGGAAGGTGCCTTCGAGCCGCGCCGACACCGGCAGGACGTTCGCGGCGCCCTCGGCCGCCACGCGCCCGAACGAGAGCACGCTCGGCACGTCGGGCGGGCAGTTCCGGCTGACGACGCTCTGAAGCGCAACCACGACGTGGGCCGCCACGAGCACGGCGTCGGCGGCGATCTCGTGGGGGGCGGCGGCGTGCCCGCCCTCGCCGCGCACGGTGACGTACACCTCGTCGGCCGAGGCCATGAACATCCCGGCGCGCACGCCGATCTTCCCGGCGCGGAGGTCCGGCCGCACGTGCTGCCCGAAGACGGCGGCGGCCCCCGGCGTGCCGCCGGAACCGCCGAGCGCGCCTTCGGCGATCATCGTCTTCGCGCCGCCGGGGATCTTCTCCTCGCTCGGCTGAAAGAGGAAGCGCACCGTGCCGGAGACCTCGTCCCGCACGCGCGCCAGGATCATGGCCGCGCCGAGAAGCGAGGCGGTGTGCGCGTCGTGCCCGCAGGCATGCATCTTGCCGGGGTTCTTCGAGACGAAGTCGAAGTCGTTCGCCTCGAAGATGGGCAACGCGTCGATGTCGGCGCGAAGGGCGACCGTGGGGCCGGGCCGCCCGCCCGTCAGCGTGGCGACGACGCCCGTGCGGGCCACGCCGGTGCGCACGTCGAGGCCGAGGGGACGGAGGGTCTCGGCCACGAGACGAGCCGTCTCATACTCTTCGAAGGCAAGCTCGGGATTCCGGTGAATCGCCCGGCGCAGACGGACGACCTCGGGGAAAATCTCTTCGGAAAAGGCCTGGATGCGATCGATCATGGGCGTAGACGAGCGAGTGAGCGGACTCGACAAGATACGACCGCGAGCGCTCTCGTTCCGCTCTTAATCTTTCACGAATTTCCGGAAGCATCGCCGACTCCCACCGGATCGCTTTCCTTCAGGCGCGTGCCGGAGACCGACGGGCGCGCAGCTCTTTTGCCATGTTCCGGAGGCGCCGGAGGCAAAGCGTCCTCCCGAGGGATTCCCGCGCAGCGCATGGAGACGATCGAAGAGAAAACCGCGACTCCGACGCGCCCGGAGAACGCCCGTCGTCGGGCCGGTGACAAAACGACGCGCGGCCGGGATCATTTCGGGGGATTCGGCTATTAACACTACAATATTTATCTTCCCGCGCCGTGTACGGTTCTTTTCTCTTCCTGAAGCGGGTGTCGTTGCGGTTGACCGCCGGCGTCTTCATCTTCTCGCTCTCAGTCGAAACGAGCCGCTCACGCGGTTGCCTGCGAGATTCGCGGCAACATACCGGCCACCCCTGTTTTGACGCCGTGGTTGACTTTGCGTGACGATCTGCAAGGAGTTCGCTTCGTAGCAGCGACTCTTTTCCTCTTTTCACAGTTTGTACAGTTTCTCAAGGAGTGTTGTGCGCACTCCCTGGGCTGGTCTTTTCCTGGCATTTCCCGCCATGCACGGCTTGGGCCCGCCTCGTCTCGGGCGCCCCGAAGTCGCGTGCATCCGGTCGCCTCTCTTGCGCCGGTTGATCCTGTGGTTTGCTATGCCGCGTCCCTGTTTGAAGGACGCTCCGCGCCCCTGACGGAAGTGCGACTCACTCCGTTTGTGCGATCCGAAGACCCGTCCCGGGAAGGCGTGCACGTTTTTTCCCTATGGGCAAGGAAATTATCATCAATGCCGAGAAGGAGCAGACCCGGATCGCCATCCTCGAAGATGGCGACCTGGCGGAGCTCTATATCGAAAATCCTGAAAACACCCGGACGATCGGCAACATCTTTCTGGGACGCGTTCGGCGCATCATGCCGAGCATTCAGGCCGCATTCATCGACATCGGGCAGAAGCAAGACGCTTTTCTGCACTTCTCCGACCTCGCCGAAAACCTGCCCGAGTGGCTGGAGTTTCTCGAACAGACGAACCCGTCGGTAGAGAAGTTCAAGTTGACACCGGAGCACCATCGGTTGGTGGAGCGACGCAGGCGGCCGCCGAGCCGCTCGCGTTCTCATGCCGCGCGCTCGGAAGAGACCGGCGGCGAGAAGAGCGCCGAAACCGACGGCGCGTCGCAAAAATCCCATCATGCCGTAGCCGACGCCCCGACGCGCAGCAAGCGCCGCTCGGCCCAGCGCCGCGCCCAGGGCGAACGCAAGGACAACGAGCGCGCCTCCGGCGGGAAAGACCGCAACGAGCGCGCCTCCGGCGGGAAGGACCGCAACGAGCGCGCCTCCGGTGGGAAAGACCGCAACGAGCGCGCCTCCGGCGACAGGGGACGGGGGCGGCGGGAAGACCGAAACCGGGAACGAAGACTGGAATCCTACCTCCGGCGCGATCAACGCATCCTCGTCAAAATCAGCAAAGAGCCGATCTCGTCGAAAGGGAGCCGCGTCACCACGGACATCTCACTGGCGGGGCGCTTCCTTGTCCTCGTGCCCCTGGCCGACTACGTGGCCGTCTCGAAGAAGATCGCCTCGTACAAGGAACGTCGCCGCCTGCGGACGCTCGCAAAGAGTCTCCTGCCCGAAGGCTTCGGCGTCATCGTGCGCACGGTGGCCGAGGGGCGAAACGCCAAAGCGCTCGACACCGACCTGCGACTCCTCCTCGACAAATGGCACAAGATCGAGGCGAAGCTGGCCGGCAAGCCGAAGCCGCCGCTCGTCGTGCACGAAGACGTGAACATGGTCTCCTCGGTCATCCGCGACCTCTTTTCCGACGATTACGACCGCATCCTGATCGACGACCCCCGGCTTTATCGCAACATCAAGGGCTACATTCAGGCCATTGCGCCTCAGATGGCTCCGGCGGTGCGCCTGCACAAAGGACGGAAGCCCATCTTCGAGGCCACCGGCATCGCGCGCGACGTGGCCGAAGCCTTCGAGAGCCGCGTCAACCTGCCCTCGGGCGGGTACCTCTTCATCGAGCACACCGAGGCCATGCACGTCGTCGACGTGAACTCGGGCCGGGCCGGGAAAGGGCTGACGCAGGAGCAAAATTCGCTCAAGGTGAACCTGGAGGCGGCGCGTGTGATCGCCCGGCAGGTGCGCCTGCGCGACCTCGGCGGCATCATCGTCGTCGACTTCATCGACATGCGAAGCGAACGCAACCGGAAGAAGGTGTTCGATGAACTGAAGAGCGCCTTCCGCCGGGACCGGGCCGTGTCGAAGATCCTTCCGATGAGCGATTTCGGGTTGATTCAGATCACCCGGCAGCGCCTGCGCCCGAGCATCACGACGACGGCGACCGGCTCGAACGGCGCGGCCTCCGGCTCCGCAGAGGTGGTGAAAAAGAAGGAAGCGGCTCCGGTGGTGGAGAAAAATTCGACCGTCGCCCGCAAGGAAAAGCCGGTCGAGGCCAAAGCGGCGGTGAAGGAGAGCAGGCCGGCCTCTCGGCGTGAGACGCCGGAACGAACGCCGCCTCTCACGCCTGAAGACATGGTGGGCGAGATCGAAAAGAGGATCCAGGCCTATAAGAAACGGAAAGGACAGGGACCGCTCCGGTTGCGGGTGCATCCCTTCACGGCGGCATACCTCCAGCGGGGGCTGCTCAATTGTCTGGGCCGGTGGCGCATGAAGTTCCACGTTCGCGTTCGCATCGAACCCGACACCGCGCTCGAGCCGATGCGCTTCCGTCTGTTCGATGCCGAGACCGGGAAAGAGGTGATCTGACGCCGTTCGCTGCCCTTGTCGATGTGGCAGAAGCACGCTACCTTGGGGCGCCCCTTTCCTTCAACCAGCCCCTCCGTCTATGCCTCGCGCGTGCCTTTCCGCCTTCTCCCCCGTCGTATGGTTGCTCGCGATGGCGCTGCCGGGTCTGACGCCGCATACCGCTTCGGCGCAGCCCCACGCTTTCGCGGACGGGCCGAAACAGGCCCTCTCGGCCGGCCTGTTCCTGATCGACTTCACCTTCGCCGGCGACGTGCGTCCCGACCCCGTCTTCGATTTCACCGAGCCGGCTTTCGGCCTCACGTATGCCCGGCCCGGTTTTTTCGCCACCTTTGCCTTCGGCAATCAGTCCGGCGCAGCAGGGGCGGACGACCTGCGACTGATCGACTTCAGCATGCTCGTATGGGGCGAGTTGAAGCCGTTTCACTTCGAGGACAAGAGCCGGGCGCGCTTTTTCGTGCCCATCGCCTTGCACAGCGGCTACCGGCGCGTGTCGCGGCAGGGCGCGCGCGACAACCTGCTCGACGCCTTCGAGGTGAGCGTGCTCGGGCTCGGCGCAGGCGCGGGCTTCGAGGTCGGGGGCAAGGGGGTGCGTGTGGAGGGACGCGCCCTGCCCGTCATCGGGCTCGCGTTCCGCTCCTTCGGCAATTCCACGGGCCTCTCCACCTTCTTCGACGCCGACCTTCAGGTGCACCTCGGCCCCTTCGCCGACGCATTCGGCCTCACCCTCGGCTACGGCTTCCGCCTCCAGCGCTGGAACCCCGGCGGCTCCGGGCTGATCTCCGGCGACTTCTTCGACTATAGCGGCAGCCAACAGCTTTTCCGCCTCGGGGTGAACTGGTGAGACCGCCGCGCCCGGGGCGCAAATGCATCCCCGCCCCTTCCTCTCCCCTCGGGTCTAAGCCGTCACCCTGAAGCGGCACGGCCGGCTTCGCCGCGCGCGGGCCGGCAGGATCGGATCGGAACGTGTCGTCCTCCATCACACGGCCCCGACCGTCGACGGGAACGCGGAGGCAACCGGAAAAGCCCGGCGACCTCGCGCCTATTTGAATGCGGGGATTCAACATCCGGCATCCTCGGCCGATTACGCTATCACGAGGCGCTCGGCGACGCAATGCTTTCCGATTCTTCATGACTCCTTGCCGCCGAAAACGTAACTTGCCGACTCGCTTTTTCCGCGAAGCACAAATGGATTCATGATGCCGCCGGTCCCGCGTTTGCTCTTGTCCTTTCTGCTCGGCCCGTTCCTCTTCGGCGCGGGCGCGTTTGCACAGACCACCGGCGTGCTCGCCGGGACCGTCGTCGAAGCGGAGACGGAGCGGCCGCTTCCGGACGTCGGCGTGGCGGTGGCGGGCACGCGGGGCCGCGCCTTCACCGACGCCGAAGGGCGCTTCGTCATCGGCGCGCTCCCGCCCGGCGCGCACCTCGTGCAGGCCCTCGCCCCCGGATACCTCGTCGCCACGGCCCGCGTGGACGTGCGCCCGGGCGACACGACGACGGTGCGCCTCCGCCTCCGTCCCCGCCCGGCGGACATGCTCGCCCCCGTGATCGAGGCGCTCGACCCCGACCTCGTCGCCGTCGAGACGCTCGACGGGCGGCGGATCGCCGAACACCCGGTGATGGACACGGGCGAGGCGCTCCGCCTCATGCCCGGCGTCGACGCCATCCGGCGCGGCAGCCTCAGCTTCGATCCGCTCGTACGCGCGCTTGCCGAAACCGAGGTCGGCGTCTTCATCGACGGCGCGCGGTTCTTCGCCGCCACGCCCGTGCGCGCCGACGCGCAGACCTCCCACCTCGACCCCTCCGCCGTCGCGGACGTCGAGCTCGTCAAGGGGCCGTTTGCGCTCACGTGGGGGGCGGGCCTCATGAGCGCCGTCCGCATCCGCACCCTCGCCGCATCGACGCCGCCCGAACGCCTCCGCGCCACCGTTCAGGCCGGCTATGCCTCGAACCTGAACGCTTTCGAATCTTCCGCCGCCCTCGCCGGAGCTTCGGGGCAATACACATACGCCTTCCACGGCGCGTATCGCGAAGGCGACGACTATGAGGCGGGCGACGGCGCCGGGGTCTCCGCCGGCTTCCGCTCGTGGGCGCTCCGCGGGAAAGGCGGCTATCGCCCCAACGACCATACCGAGATCTCCGTGATCGCGGGCTTTCAAAAACAGACCGACCTCGACGTGCCCGGCCGCACGCTCGACCTCGCCGACGGCGAGGCGAAAGACGTCACGGCGCGTTACCGGTACACCTCCGACGACGCCGTCCTCCGCACCTTCGACCTCGTCGTGTACTGGAACCGGATCACGAGCGCGATGAACAACGACCGCCGTCCGACGGCGCGTGTGGATCTTTTCCGCGATCCGCCCTTTGCGCTCCGCATCGATCTCGACGCCGCGCTCACGACCACCGGCGGGCGGGCGGCGGCGCGCATCGTCTCCGACGACGGCCTCACGCTCGACGTGGGCGCGGACTATTATCGAAAAAAACGGAACGCCGACCGCACCGTTCACAAACGCTCCGACGGCGCGCTCCTCTCCGCCGACACCCTCTTCGCCGACGTCCGCATCTCCGACATCGGCCTGTTTCTGCGCGGGACGACGCGCCTCCGAGGCTTCAAACTCTCGGCGGCGACGCGCTTCGACTTCGTGCAGGCGGACGCGGGGAACGCCGGCGTTTTTTACCTCCGGAACGCGGCCCGGCGCCCGCTCAACCCCGACAACCTCGACCGCAAGGGGACGAACCTGAGCCTGGCCTTCACCGTGGCGCGGCCCCTCTCTTCGGCATGGACGCTCGCCGCCGGGCTCGGCTCGGTGGCCCGCACGGCGGACGCGCTCGAACGCTATGCCGACCGCTTCCCGTCCACGCGCTCGAAGACGAACGCCGAGGTCCTCGGGCGGCCCGAACAGGAGCCCGAACGCGCCTCGGAGCTCGACCTCTCGCTCACCGGCTCGTATCCTCGCCTGCGGGTGCGCCTGAACGTCTTCGCGCGGCTGATGAGCGACTATACCACCTTCCTCCCAACGGACCTGCCCGCCCGCGCCGACACCTCGGCCCGCATCTTCCGGTACCGGAACGGCGAAGGGCGCTTCCGGGGCGGGGAGGCCACGGCCACGTACACGTTCGCCTCGATCCCCCTCACGCTCGACGCCGCCTTCGCCTACCTCTGGGGCAAAGACGTGACGCTCGACGAGCCCGCCTTCGGCGTCTCGCCTGCCGCCGCCGACTTCCGTCTCCGCTACGACGCGCCCGGCGGCGTCCTCTTTGCCGAGGGCGCGCTCCACCTCGTCGCCCGGCAGACGCGGGTGGCCGTCCTGCGCGGCGAGCCCCCCACCGACGGCTATACGACCGCCGACCTCCGCCTCGGCGTCCGTCTCCCGCACACCGAGGGCGACGTCTTCCGCTCCGCCTCGCTCCTCCTCGGCGTGGACAACGTGACGGACACCTTTTATGCCCGCCACGTCAACGCGCTCAACCCCTTCGATTTCACGTCCGTGCCCGAACCGGGACGGGTCTTCTTCGCCAGGCTCCGGCTGGAGCTGTGAACGCCCGGGCGCGCGTCTTTTTATTCAAACTCGATCAGCAGCGCGCTTTTCCCGACGGCGTCGCCCGCTTCGACGTGCACGCGCTGCACGACGCCGTCGCCCCCGGCGCGGAGTTCATTTTCCATCTTCATCGCTTCGAGGAGCACGAGCCCGTCGCCCGCTTTCACGGTCTGCCCTTCCTCGACGAGCACCGCCAGCACCAGTCCCGGCATCGGCGCGCGCACCTCGCGCTCGGCGGCGGCGTCCGCATCCGCGATCCCGAAGCGCTCCAGCAACATCGCCCGCTCGTCCTTGACGCGCACCTCGACCGACCGCCCCCCGAGGCGCAGGCGCACACTCCCCTCCGATGCCGCCTCCACGACCACGGGCACGCTCCGCCCGTCGAGCAACAGCGAGTAATAGCCCTCGGCCACCCGCTCGAACGACACATCGGCCGCCTCTCCATCGACAAACACCGTCCCTTCCCGGAACTCGATTTCGTACGAACGGTCTCCTACCTCGGCACGAAAAGTCTGATCTTGCATGCGCGCCCTTGTTTCGTTAAAACGTTAAAACGCCCAAACGTTCAAACGTTCAACGCCCAAACGTTCAACGCCATAATACGAACATTGTCCGTAATCCCGTAATCGACCGTTCCGTACCCGCATGGATGAACTGACGCCCGAACGGCTCCTCCACGGCTACCGGTGCGGCATCTTTCCCATGGCCGACCCGGACGAAGGCGACGCCATCTACTGGTTTGCCCCGGACCCTCGCGCCATCCTCCCGCTCGACGCATTTCACGTGCCGAAGAACCTGGCGAAGCTGATCCGACGGGAAACGTTCGAGGTGTCCTTCGACCGGGACTTCGAGGCCGTGATCCGGGCGTGCGCGGAGCGCCCGGAGACGTGGATCTCGGAGGAGATCATTCGGGCCTATGTGGCGTTACACCGCATGGGTTTTGCGCACAGCGTGGAGTGCCGGCGGGAAGGCGCGCTCGCGGGCGGGCTCTACGGGGTCTCCCTCGGCGGCGCGTTCTTCGGCGAGTCGATGTTTCACCGGGAGCGGGACGCCTCGAAGGTGGCGCTCGCGCATCTCGTGCGGCGGCTTCGCCGGGGCGGCTTCACGCTGCTCGACACCCAGTACACCACCGCCCACCTGGCCCGCTTCGGCGTCGTCGAGATCCCCCGCGCCGAATACGAGCGCCGCCTCGCGGACGCCCTTCGCACCCCTGCCCGGTGGTGACGCCGACACCCTCCAACCCACGACCCGATGCGACTCCCGACGATTCTCTTCTTCGTGATGCTCCTGTTCAATCTCGGCTGCGGCGCGGAGGCATCCGATCCCGCGACGACCCGGGCCCGGGAGGTTTCCGCCTCGCCCGAAGCGGTCCCCCCGGACAGCGTCACGGCCCGGCGTTTCGAGGAAGTGATGGCCTTCGCCCGGCGGGAGCGGCTGCACGAGCGCCCCCTCGGCCGGATCATGCAGGCCGTCGGCGAGCACTTTGCCGGAACGCCGTACGTGGCCGGTCTGCTCGACGCGCCGAAGGAGGAAACGCTCGTCGTCAACCTCAGCGGCTTCGACTGCGTGCTCTTCGTCGAGACGGCGCTCGCGCTCGCGCGCGGCATCGCCGTGGAGGATTATTCGTACGACACGTTCGTGCGCCGGCTCCGCGAACAACGCTATCGCGACGGGGAGATGAACGGCTATTGCAGCCGTCTCCACTATTTCTCCGAGTGGATCGCCGACAATGAGAAGCGCGGCATCGTGCGGAACATCACCCGCGACCTCGGCGGCGTCCGGCTCGACAAACGGCTCCGCTTCATGAGCGAGCACCGCGCGAGCTACCCGCGTTTCGCCGAAAACGACAGCCTCTTTCAGGGCATCCGCGCGATGGAGGACCGCCTCGCCGGCTTCACGCTCTATTACATCCCGCAGGACCGCATCGGCAGCGTCTACGACCGCCTCCGCGCCGGCGACATCATCGCCACGGCCACCAGCATCGAGGGTCTCGACGTCTCGCACTCCGGCCTCGTCTACGACGGCGGAGACGGGCAAAAAGGCTTTCTCCACGCCTCCACGAGCGGCGGCATCAAGGTTTCGCCGGATCTTCAAGATTATGTGGAGAACATCAAGATCCAGATCGGCATAGTGGTAGCGCGACCGGTCGATGCCCGCCCCCCGTCGGACCTCCGTCCCTAAAAGTCCCGGTCAACGATGTCGCGTCGGCTTCGAAGAGCGGCGCGCGCAGGTAATCCTCTCATGGACATCACACGGATCGGCGTCTTTACCAGCGGCGGCGACGCACCCGGCATGAATGCATGCGTGCGCGCCGTCGTGCGAACCGCCCTCACCTACGACCTCGAAGTCATCGGCATCCGGCGCGGCTACGCCGGCATGATCGAGGGGGACTTCGTCGAGATGGACGGCATGTCCGTCTCGAACATCGTGCAGCTGGGCGGCACCATCCTCAAGAGCGCGCGCTCGGAGCGTTTCCGCACGCCGGAAGGGCGCGCCGAAGCCGCCCGCAGGCTCCGGGAGGCCGAGATCGACGGGCTGATCGGCATCGGCGGGGACGGCACCCTCCGCGGGGCCTCCATCTTCTACGAAGAGTACGGCGTCCCGCTCGTCGGTTGTCCCGGCACCATCGACAACGACCTCTTCGGCACCGACGAGACCATCGGCTACGACACGGCGCTGAACACGGCCATCGAAAACATCGACCGCATCCGCGACACCGCCGACGCCCATGACCGCCTCTTCCTCGTCGAGGTGATGGGCCGGGACGCGGGCTTCATCGCGCTCAACAGCGGCATCGGCGGCGGCGCCGAACTCGTGCTCATCCCCGAGACGATCACCGGCATGGACGAGATCAAGAAACGCATCCTCTCGCTGATGTCGGCGCAGTCCCGTTCGTCCATCGTGGTGGTGGCCGAGGGCGACGAACTCGGCGGGGCCGCCAAGATCGCCGACGCCCTGCGCGGGGACCCCTCCTTTGCGCGGATCGACCTGCGGGTATGCATCCTCGGGCACACGCAGCGGGGCGGCTCGCCGACGGCGCGCGACCGCGTGCTCGCCAGCCGCCTCGGCACCGCCGCCGTCGAAGCGCTCATGGAAGGACACGCCAACGTCATGGTCGGCATCATCCACAACGAACTTCGGCTCACCCCCTCGCGCAACGTCTGGCAACGCCGAAAAACCATCAATTACGAACTGCTGAAGCTGACCGAAGTGCTCAGTTGATCCACCGCCGGAGAACGGCCCTTACTCCGGAACGCATCTTGCCCCAAAGCTCCCAGGCTCACCCGATCTTGCGATGAAGAATTACCCCCCCGTTGACGCGGTCAAAGGCAAGAAAGAGGACGTGCAGGCGATGTTCGACGCCATCGCCCCGCGCTATGACTTGCTCAACCGCATCCTCAGCTTCGGCATCGACCGGCGGTGGCGCAGGCAGGCCGTCGCCATGCTGCGCGACGAACGCCCCGCCCGCATCCTCGACGTCGCCACCGGCACGGGCGACCTCGCCATCGAAGCGCTCAGCCTCGACCCGGAGAAGGTCGTGGGCGTCGACATTTCCGAAGAGATGCTCGGGGTGGGGCGTCTCAAAATCGAAAAGATGGGCCTCTCCGACCGCATCACCCTGCGCAAAGGCGACGCCGAACGCCTGCCCTTCTCCGACTCGCAGTTCAACGCCGTGCTCGTGGCCTTCGGCGTGCGCAACTTCGAAAACCTCGAAAAGGGCCTCCGGGAGATCGCCCGGGTGCTCAAGCCCGGCGGCGCGCTGGTCGTGCTCGAGTTCAGCCACCCCCGCGCCTTCCCCGTCAAACAGCTCTATCATTTCTACGGACGGCACATCCTGCCCCGCGTCGGGCGCTCCCTCTCGAAGAACGAGGGCGCGTATCAGTACCTCCCGGATTCCATCGCCGCCTTCCCCGACGGCCCCGCCTTCCTCGACCGCATGCGGACGGCGGGCTTCGAAGATCTCCGCTGGAAACCGCTCACCTTCGGCATTGCCTCGATCTACAAGGGCGTCCTGCCCGGCTGACCGCTCCCGCCGGAAGCGCTACGCGTCTTTCTTCACGTTGTTGTTCCGGTACTTCGTCATCGAGCACTCGTTGACCTTCCCCCGCGTGCGATACTCGACCCGATCCATGAGCCGGCGCATGATGTGCACCCCGAAACCGCCTTTCTTGTGCCGCCGGGCGAACTCGAAGATGTTGGGCTCCTCATACCGCTCCGGCTCGAAAGACTCGCCCTCGTCGCGGATGCGGATGGTCAGGCGGTCGGGCTTGACGATGACGGCGACGTCGATCTGATGCTCGCCCTCTCCCTTGTATGCGTGCTCGATGACGTTCGTGCACGCCTCATCCACCGCGACCTTCAGTTGCTCGACCACCTCCGCCGGAAGATCCGCCTGACGGGCATGCCGTTCGACGAACTGGCGCACGTCCTCCAGGTAGCGCGTCGAGCTCGGGATCGTGATTTTATACACGGACTGGGCCACGGTTCTTTCGGGTTGATCGCTTCGGGTGCGGCGTTTTCATCGGCGCCGGACTAGCCTTCGGCCCCCTCTTCTTTTTCTTTCCGAAAGCGGGCGAGCGCCTCTTCCTCGGTCTCCACGATGTCGAAGAGCATCGGGAAGCCGAGCAGGTCGAAGACGTTGTACACCTTCGGCTGGAGCGCGGCGATCTTGATGTCGCCCCCCTCCTCGCGCAGTTCCTCGATGTAGGCCATGAAGACCCCGAGGCCGGCGCTCGATATGTACATCAACCCCTCCCCGTTGACCACGATCTTGCAGTGGTTTTCGCTCTGACAGCGTTGAATGGCGGCCTCGAGCTCGGAGGCGGTGTGCGCGTCGAGTTCGCCCTTGAGATCGAGCACCTGAACGTCGCCGTTCTTTCGAAATCCTACGGAAAAATTGCTCATGGGGAGACGATGTTTTATTTCTTGAACGTGGGAGGAGGATCCACCGCCGTCGGGGAGGGCTCCGGGCCCTCCAGGGCGAGGGGGACGGCGGCGGGCAAGGATTGCGGAAGGCTTTCCACGGCGGCGGCTTTGCCCATTTCGATGCCGTGCCATTTCAGCACGACGAGCGTCATGTCGTCGTCGTATTCTTTGCTGCCCATGAACGTGTGCAAG
>JALSSK010000159.1 GCA_026984335.1 Rhodothermales bacterium | reverse complement strand
ACAGCCTCCGGGCGCGCGAGACGTATCTGTCCCTCGTGTGCGGCGCATCGATGAGCCGGAACCGGTTTCGAAATCATCTCTCACCAATCCCCTTTGAACGATGAAACGATCGACGCTCTCCCGTCGTCGCCGTTCGTATGCGGCGATGCTCGCGCTCCTGCCGCTGCTCGGCCTCGGCCTGCTTTCGGCCAACCCGGGCGCGGCTTTCAAGATTGAGATAACCGACCACACGCAGTCGCCGCCGATGGTGGAGACGACGGAGGTGCTGGTGGAAGGGAAGATGCTCAAGATGACCGTTCCTGCGAAGAAGCGCAAAGGGGGTACGATGATCTACCGGGGCGACCGGCGCGAGATGATCGTCGTGGACGACGAGGATCAGGCGTATATGGTCTTCGATGAGGCGACGATCGAGGAGATGGGACGCCAGCTGGGCGAGGCCCGCGAGCAGATGAAGAACATGCAGATCCCCCCGGAGGTGCTCGAGCGCATGCCGAAAGAGCAGCGTGAGAAGATGGAGAAGATGATGAAAGAGCGCCTCGGCGGGATGCCCGGCATGGACGAGAGGGAGCGTCCCCGGAGGGAATATCGCAAGACGGGCGAACGCGCCACGAAGGCCGGCTATCCGTGCGTCCGGTATGACGTCTTCCTCGACGGCGAAAAGGTGCAGGAGCTGTGGGTGACCGGCTGGGACAACGTCGAGGGCGGCGCGGAACTGCGGGCGGCGTTCGAGGACATGGCGTCGTTCTTCGAGAAGATGATGGCCTCGCTCGGGGAGCGCCTCTTCGGCGACAAGGGCTTCTTCGGCGAGGACAACGATCCCTTCGGCGGATTCATGGAGGTGGACGGCTTCCCCGTCGTCACGCGCGACTTCGACGGTGGCGACCTCGAGAGCGAAGCCGTCCTCCGGAGCGCCACCCGGCGCACCCTCGACCCCGCCGACTTCGAGCCGCCGGCCGGCTACAAACGTCGGTCGATGGGGCCACGGTAACCGCCTCCCGTCTTTTCCAGCCTTTTCCGGAGGACCTCATGAAAAATGGGACAGCGGTGTTCGCGATGTTGGTGTCGCGCTCGCGCCGGCGGCGAAAGCTCAGGCGCCGCCGGACGCCGTCTACGTCATCTTCGACGCTTCCGGCTCGTTGTGGGGGCAGCTTCCGGACCAGTCGCACAAGGTCGTCGTGGCGAAAGAGGTGCTTCAGGATTTCGTCGCGCAGGATTTCGGGGAGGCCGAGCCGGCGTTGCGTGCGTACGGCCACCGTCGCAAAGGCGACTGCCGGGACTCTGAGCTCGTCATCCCCTTCGGCCCGTCGGAGGCCGTCGCCGGGCAGGTGCGGGATTTCATGAAGACGCTCAACCCCCTCGGCAAGACGCCCATCACGTACAGCCTCCGGCAGGCGCCGGCCGACTTCGGCGACCGCGAGGGGGCGATCATCCTCATCACGGACGGTCTCGAAACGTGCGACGAGGACCCGTGCTCGCTCATGCGCGAGTGGCGTGAGAAGGACGTGAAGGTGGACGTGCACGTGGTCGGCTTCGGGCTCATGGAAAAAGAGAAGGCGACGCTTCAGTGCATCTCGGACGCCGCCGGAACGCCGTATCGCGATGCCGAGTCGGCGCTCGAACTGGCGCAGAGGCCGGCCGAGATTCAGCAGGCCACCGTGACGGAGACGGCCGGGGAGCCGGGCGAGCCGCCGGAGAACCGGAGCGTCTTCGAGATCGAGGCCGGCGACGAGCGGGAGATTACGCTTCGGAACAAGGAGTGAGGCGAGCGTGCCTTTGTGGGTTTATCTGTTCAGACGTTATGACGTTCAAATGCCCCGTCGTCCCGTCCCCGAGCCTGCCGTGATGCGATATTGCCTGCTGAGGTGAACTGAAGAGATATGTACACACCAGGACCCAAGTAACCGAAAGTGCTTGGAGTCACACATTGATCCCGGAAAGAGCGTCGATATTTTGTTAAGGAATTGAGAAGACTAAAATATTTGTTGATATAATGTGTGTGAGTGATAATATTGCCGAGCGACTGGTTGCGCAAGCAGCACCCCGTCGACCGGTCCATGGCGCCCGGGTTGGAGGGGGCGATATTCTTCGCTCCAGTCCCGAAATTCGTAAGAGGGGGCCGATGTCATGAGCGGGGCAAAAATATTCTTTCCGTAATAATTGTGGCTTTCGGGGCAGGCTAGTTCTAGATATGTGCATTATTTGAATGCGAAGAGCCAATAAAGATGAAGTGAAAATGAATATGCGTTTTGCATTCCATGTTGTTGTTCTCCTGCTATGGGCCGGGTGGTCTGGTTGTTCTGATGTGACGCAGGGACTGGTTGAAATTCGGCAGCCGTCGCCTCAGCCTGTACATGAAAGAAAAATTGCAGGCAAGCTGGATGATTTTTATGAGTATGTCGGCCTTGCGGCAGATACGAATCGGGTGTACAACGTACAGGTATTATCCTTGCAGCCGGATAAAAGCATATTTGTTCTGGATGCGGGGGATCATAAAGTCAAGTGGTTTTCCGGTGAGGGTACGTTGATCAAGAGTTACGGAAACGGGAAAGGGCGGGGGCCGGGCGAATTCCTCAAGCCGGTCAATTTCATGGTCGATTCGCTGGGATCCGTATGGGTTGCAGACACCAGCGATAGAAAGCTGGTGCGCTTCCATGCCGACGGGACCCTGGCCGAGAGCTATTTCTTTGAGGACGACCCCCGCGCGATTGCCATGACGAGCCGTGGGCGCCTGGCATCCCTCTCCTTTCCCGATTCAGCGCTGTTCAAACTGTATGATCTTCCGGAGGGAGGAGGAGAAGTGTCGGAGATTAAAAAATTTGGTGTTCTGGTGGAGGACCAGTTCTTTAGTTCTATTGCTCTGGCCGGCACCCTCGGTGTCTCTCCGGACGAGGATTATTTTGTCTATGTAGGGCTGTATGGAGGCAGAATGGCAAGCTTCTCCCTGGATGGAAACCTGCGCTTCTATGTGGAAACGATTGATGGCGCTCCGTTTCCTCCCGTGGTCAAGGCTGAAAAGGACGCCTATAAGATCAGCCGTCGGGGGAAGAAGGTCTCTCAGGTATTAGCGACCATTACGCGGGAAGACATCTATATCGTCCGCACACGATGGAGTGGCCCGGATCTGGAGGCATTTCTTGATGTGTACGATCCTGCCGATGGCAGGTACCGGTATTCCATTCGCTATGAGTTACCGTGCAAGCCCCTGTTGCTCACGGACGCCCTCTTTTTTGCCTCGTGTGATGGTTATGTCCAAAAGTGGCGTCGCATCGGGCCACCGGGGGAGGAGGCGTAATCGGATAAGGCTTCCGCCCCGTCCTTCGGGAGGTCGGTTACATCGCCCTCGACCGGCTCGGAACGGACCGTGTGCTCGGCCTTTTCGTGGGGCGGGAAGACCGGGATCCGGAACACTTCTTTGCGCACGAGGCCCGTCTTTTCGACGCAGAAGGCCGGATGACGGCGCGCTTCCCCCTGTCTCCGCCGGCCTATACGGGGCCGGCGGGCGGTTCGGACGGCTGCTTTTTCACCATCGTTCAGCTCCCCGAGCCTGCCGTGATGCGCTACTGCCTGCCGGATGACGCCGGAGGGAGGCAGCCGGTACGAATGGGAGAGGGACTCTCCATAGGGGGTATCAAGAAGTGCCCTTGACGACCCAATCAGTTTTTTTTTCTTGAGTAATGCACAGGTCGG
>JALSSK010000158.1 GCA_026984335.1 Rhodothermales bacterium | reverse complement strand
CGAAGGGAATCGCCTCATCGCCGGAGGCCTTGGCTTCATCGTAGGCACGAATGTCCTCCAACTCCTCCGCCGCATCGAGAAGCTGCTCATACTGCTCCAGGTCGAGAATGACGGCAACGCGCTTTCCTTCGCTGTCGGTCACGTAACGGGGCGGCTCTTTAACGGCAGGCATGGGCAGTACGCTTCGGCTGGTGAGCAATCCGTTCACGTTTGCACTCTGACCTCCCCGGAATCGTTCCTGCTCTCCTTTGGCTTTCAGGGGCGCATAACGAAGTCGTCGACGCTTATCCAGGCGCATGTAGAGTTGCCGGGAAGAACTTCGTCGGGCAGCACAACCTCGACTGCGCCATCCACACCTTCTGATTACTACCGATTTTAAAGCAAACCACCGAAGCAACACTCTTCCACCGCACGATCACCGCCGGAAGGTCCACCGGAGCTTGACGACGAGCTGGTCGCTGAGGGGTTGGAGGGTCAGAAAGTCGCGGCTTCCGACGGGGCGTTTCCAGCCGTGGTTCCAGACCACGAACAGGTCGTTGCCGGGGCGGAACGTCCAGCGGAAACGCGTGTTCGTGCCGAGGTTGCGGGACTCGGTGTCGTACTGGACGAAGCTCGAAAGGATGGCGTCGGGCGTGAAGGCGTACACCGTTTTGAGTTGCCACAGCCGCTGGGTGAAGTCGCCCTCGGGCAGGCGGCCGGCGTCGTTCTCGGCCCGAAGCTCGAACTGGAGGTGGCCCCGGAGCGTGGTGAGGTTGACGAAGCTGCTGACCTGAAGGAGCGTGCCGGTGAAGAAGCGCCCGAACCAGACCGTCGTGCCCACGCGCCACGGGCGGTGCCGGGAGCTCTGGCCCTCCACGCGGAACCGGGTGAACGGATAATCGCCGGGCGGGATCACGACGCCCTCGGCGATCTCGAAGGGCGCGTCCAGATGCTCGAACTGGGGCGCTGCGTTGGCCTCCAGATGCTCCCCGGACTCGGTCCGGGCGTTGAACGGCGCCGTGAAGACGCGCCACGACTCCACCGGTCCGCCCAGCCGCTGCACGACGGTGATCCGCAGCTCGAAGAAGAACTGCCGCACCCAGTCGAAGAGACCGCCTTCGGGGCGCGGCTGGTAGGCGCCTCCGGTCTGGATCCAGCGGGTTCCCGGCCTCGGCAGGAAGCCCAGCGCGGGATCGAGGCCGTCCCCGAAGTCCTTGTAGACGAAGTAGAGGTCCCACAGGTCGTTGGGGTAGTCGATCAGCAGCCCCCAGCCCGACCGGCGCCCGTCGGGGTTGTCGCCGCCGGACCACGCGGCCCATCCGCCGAGGACGAGCGTCTTGTCGCCCCGGAAGGTGGAGCTCTGCCATTTCGCATCCACGCCGCCGAGGGTGTTGTCGTGGCGTCCGTCGGGGTCGCCCACGGTGAGGATCGAGCCGAGCGTCAGGTGGCCGGTCACGTCGTAGGCGGCGCGTCCGGCGAAGAGGTTGGTCCGGCGGGTGAGGCTGTTGCCCCCGGTGACGGCGTCGAGGGCGGCCACGTCCCACTTTCCGACCTGCCCGAGCACCTTGACGCCGGTGAGCAGGGGGACCTGTTGCCCACCGAAGAGGCCGATGCGCCGGGAGAAGAAGGGGATGAAATCGGACCGGAGGCCCGCGCCGAAGGCGAACAGGTTCGAGCCTTCGAGGAAGAAGGCGCGTTTTTCGGGGAAGAAGAGGGGAAAGCGGGTGAGGTTGACCTGCCGGGTGTCCACCTCGGTTTCGGCGAAGTCGGCGTTGAGGGTGAGCACGCCGGCGAGGTCGGGCGTGAGGTTATAGGTAGCGTCGAGGCCGGCGTCGCCGCCGGTGTCGGTGTGGCTTGCCGCCAGGTCGGCCTCGCGCCGGGCCAGTCCGTAGGGGCTGACGCTGAGGCCCTTGCCCTGCCGGAGCCCGTCCACGCCTTCGAGGCGTCCGGCGCGCCTCAGGTCTTCGAGGCGGGCGTCGAGCGTGGCGCCCGTCCATCGGAGCGTGAGCTGTTCGCGTGGGATCCTTCGTTGCACGTTGAAGCCCCAGCTCCCGGCCTCCGGAGTAAAGCGAAGCGTCTGCGTGGGGATCACGATCTCCGCCGTCCACCCGTCGGCGGTGCGCCGGGTGCGGACGTCCCACACGCCGTCCCAGTCGTTGGAGACGTCTTCCGAGCTCGAGATCAGGCCGTCGAGCCGCGCTCCGGCGGCGTTGACCTCGAAGTAGTAGCCGCGCCGCCGGTCGCCGAAGGTGTCGAGCACGAGCGCCACGGTCTGATCGCCGCGCAGGTTGCCGTCGCGCTGCATAGTGTGCACGGCGATGGCCGAGGGGTCCGGGTCGTGGCACGCCACGCCGACGTAGAGGGCGTGGTCGTCGACGAGCACGAGGACCCGGGTGCGAAACGGGGTGGGTTCACCGGGCCGGGGCTCCTGCTGGGTCAGGTCGGGGATGACGCCCGCCCGCCGCCACGCGGGTTCGTCGAGCGCGCCGTCGAGCCGGATGCCGGTCTCCACGCGGCCCGCCCGCACGGCCGGCGGGTCCTCCGCCGCTGCGGGCCGCGCCGCGGCGGCCCACACCAGCACGGCGGCCAGCGCCCACCCGCTCCACAACCTCCTGTGCCTCCACGTATCCATGCTTTTTCCACCCGAGGGACGCGCCGGTAATCATTCGACCGAAACCCACAGAGGGTAAACGCGGAACGAAGAAAAAGCAATGCGCCTGCTCGTGAAAAACGCGATGAAAATGGGCCCGGCGACGATCCGTGCGCCCGGTCTTTACGACGGCGGGGCTCCCGCTTTCGCCGGGGAGATTCGGCAAGAGCGGGAGCCCCGGTCGTCGGGTGGAGACTTCGCATGCGTTTGCTTCGAGCACACCGGAGACTATCCGACGGCGGGAGAAGCGGGCGTGGCCAGCGCGGTCATCTCCAGCGCTTCGAGCAAGCCCTGCTGCGTCGGGGCGACGGCTTCGTTGAGCGCGCGCACTCCGTAATCGATGCCGACCACCGTCCGCAACGGGCGCTCGCCCTTAGGGGTGGCGACGAGGTCGCGGACGGCGCCGGCCACCTCCCGCGCGTCCGGCGCGTCGTCGCTCGAGAGGAACCGGTCGAACGAGGAAAGCATGTTCGGGGGAATCTGCGCAACGTCCCCGTATTCCTTCAGCCGCACGTGATCGTCCGAGGGATGGACCGAAGCGATCAGGTTCGTCCCGAAGGGACCCGGCTCCACGATGACGGAATCCACGCCGAAGGGCGAGAGCTCGTACCGGAAGGCCTCGGCCAGCGCCTCCAGCGCAAACTTGCTCGCGGAATAGATGCCGAAGAAGGGGAACACGATCCGGCCGGCCAGCGACGTCACGTGGACGAGCAGCCCGTCGCCGCGCGCGCGCATGTGCGGCAAGACGGCCCGGTTCACGCGAAGAGCGCCGAAGAAGTTGGTCTCCATCTGTTGGCGGGCTTTCTCCAGCGTATAAGCCTCCGTGACGCCGACGAACATGGTCCCCGCATTGTTGACGACGACGTCGATGCGTCCGGACCGTGCGAGGACCGCGGCGACGGCCGCTGCGACCGAAGCGTCGTCGGTCACGTCCAGCTCGAGGACGCGGAGGTCCAGCCCTTCCGTCTCGGCCAGCCCCGCCAGCGCCGCGCGCGCCGGGGCGTTTCGCCGGTCGATGCCGCGCATCGTCGCGTAGACGGTGTGCCCCTCACGGGCGAGGGTCTCGGCGGTAAACCGCCCGATGCCGTGGCTGCTTCCCGTAACCAGAATGACTTTCTT
>JALSSK010000157.1 GCA_026984335.1 Rhodothermales bacterium | reverse complement strand
CCACCGCGCGAGGGCGGCGTCGAAGTCGGCGAGCCACTGGTCGAACTGAGGCGCGTTGCGCCGGCCGATGGAGAGCATGGCCGAAAGGCGGAAGGCCTGCACGTGGGGCAACGCCCGAAAGGCGGGATCGTCAAAGACCGCTTTGAGCGACCGGGGCCGCCGGACCCGAAAGCGCTGCCGGAGCGCCGGGCGCGGGTCGGTGGCGATGCTCACCTCTTCGCGAAGGATTTCGCGGCGGCGGCCCAGCACCGTGCCCGCCGAGACGACGCCGAGCACTTCGCCCTTCTCGTTCAGCAGCGGCCCGCCGCTGTCGCCGGGGCGTACGGGGTTGGCGCTGACCCAGAGCCGTTCGACGTCGTTGAGCGCGATCTCGGGGAAGCGCTCGCCCGCGGTGCTTCGCTGTACGCCGCCGGGCCATCCGTACGTGAAGGCGACCCGTCCGTCGCTGTGCCGCGGCGCGTCCGTCACCGCGCCGAGCGGGAGCGGCTCCATGCCGGCCCGGCGCGTTTCTTTCGGATCCACGTAGAGCACCACCACGTCGCGCACCGGATCGACGGCCCACACTTTCTTGATGGAGAGACGCTTGCCGCCGGGCAGCGTCAGCCGAACGCGGTCGGCGTCCATGACCACGTGATAGCTCGTGATGAAAGCGTCCGGGGCGACCAGAAAGGCGGAGCCGTTGCGCAGGTAGATGCGCTCTTGATCGGGGTCGTGCACCTCCGCGTCGATGGACACCACGGCCTGCCGCGCCGAGAAGATGCGGGGCGTCACCCGGTAGGCGAGGATGTGGTGCGTCCGCGCGGCATAGGTGCGCCCCTCATAGCGCACCTCGAAGGCCGGCGTCGTCAGCGCGCCGGCGCGCAGCGCCCGCAAGACGAAGCGCCCCGTCACCACCAGCACGGAGCCGCCGTCCGCGTCCGTCCGCCGCCGTGCCGGGGCGTCTTCCCGCGAGAGCAGCTCGAGGCCGTCGAGGCCGCCGGCGAACGCGCCGTGCCGAAACGCCTCTTCGAGGCGCGCCTTCGTGCCGGAGGCCGCATATACCTCCACGCGCATCACGAGCGGCGCCCCCACCGCCACCGCCGTCCGCTCGACGACGCTGAAGATCTGCACCCCCGCCTCTCCCGGCGAGGCACGCGGCGCCTCCACCGGAACCCACGCGCCGAGCCAGAGCAGGCTCGCCACGCCCAGAACCATGATTCTTCGCCATTCGTGGTTGCGCATCGGATACCTCCTCCTGTCGCGCACACGCTCGAAAAACACCCTTATAAGCGCGCCGGGCGCGTAACGATCAGCACCCGATCCCCCCATCAGTACACGATCTCCGCCCCGAATGAAAGGCATTTTTTCATGCGTCTTTCCGGCGGGCGGTTGCGACTCTCGGGAAAGTATGGGAACTTGCGCCCGACCTCGCGTTGCTTCGTTCCGGTGCGCTCAGTTCCGAAACGGTCGATGGCGGCGTCGCTTCCCGTGACCTGAGGAGTTCGAGAGCATTATTCATAACAAAAAGGAACCGAACGTGAGAAAGCAAACGGTGATCGCGATTTTTGCGCTGATGGCGCTGTTGCCCGTCTCGGGCGCGCTGGCCCAGCTGGGCGACGACACCCCGGAGCACGACGCCCGCGTCGCGAAAAGCCTCAAGGAGGCCGGCGTCAAGTACACCATCGACGAGGACGGAGATTACAAAGTGATCTTCGACACGGGAAACGGTCGGACCCAGCTGGCCTACGTTCGGTCCGCAACCAACGAGTATCGGAATTTCGAGGTGCGCGAGATCTGGTCCTTCGGTTACCGCGCCGAAGGCGACCGCTTCCCCGCGCTCGTGGCCAACGCCCTGCTCGAAGACACCTTCTCGAAAAAGCTCGGCGCGTGGACCAAGAGCGGCTCCTCGGCGATCTTCGTGGTGCGTCTTTCCGCCGCCGCCGATTCGGAGTCCCTCTTCAGCGCGCTGAACCTGGCCGTCACCTCCGCCGACGCGATGGAAGAGAAGCTCACGGGGGACAAGGACCAGTTCTGACCGGCCTGCCGCTTCCGGGCGCGGGTCTCAGGCGGCCTCCCGGACGACGCTGCGGACGAGGCGTTCGAGGGCGCCGCGGATCAGCCGGCCCACCCGGAGCACGTCTTCGTGGACGAGCGGGTCCGCATGAAGCCCGGCGGCGTAGTTCGTGATGGTGGAGAGGCCGAGCACGCGCATGCCGAGGTAGCGCGCCTGGATCACCTCGGGCACGGTGCTCATGCCCACGGCGTCGGCTCCGAGCTTTTTGAACGCCTGGATCTCGGCCTTCGTCTCGTAGCTCGGCCCGCGCGTCCACAGATAGACGCCGCGCCGCGTGGCGATGCCCTGCCGGAGCGCCGCCGCCTCGGCCCGGTCGGTCCATGCCGGATCGTACGGCGCCGACATGTCGGGGAAGCGGGGACCGCCGTCCGTGTTCGGCCCGGCAAGAGGGCTGGCGAAGGTGAAGTTGATGTGGTCCGTGATGAACATGAGCGTGCCGGGCACGCACAACGGATGGATGCCGCCGGCGGCGTTCGTCACGAGGAGGCGGCGCGCGCCGAGGGCGTGCACGAGACGGACGGGGAACGTGACGGCGCGCATGGGATGGCCTTCGTAGAGATGCACCCGCCCCTGGATGAACACCACGTCCCGCCCTTCGAAGCGCCCGAAGACGAGCCGCCCCCGATGGCCCGCCACGGTGCTTCGGGGATAGCCGGGCAGGTCTTCCGTCGGGAACGCGCGGGCGTCCTCGGCGGCTTCGGCGAGCGCGCCGAGGCCGGAACCGAGCACCAGCGCGACCTCGGGCACGCGCGGCTCCGTTTCACGAATCATCGCCACGGCGGCGCGCACGTCGGCGGCTGTTACGCTTGTTTCCGGCATAGTCCTGGTTGCGTTAATGCGTTGGGGCGTTGAACGTTAGAACGTTAGAACGTTAGAACGTAGGAGCGTTTGGA
Source organism: Rhodothermales bacterium (assembly GCA_026984335.1). GTDB lineage: Bacteria > Bacteroidota > Rhodothermia > Rhodothermales > ISCAR-4553 > JALSSK01. The sequence goes on along the minus strand of JALSSK010000157.1, from coordinate 14,059 downwards.
CGTTGAGCGTTCTAACGTCCCTCATGCCGTTCTCAAGATCCGATAGTTTCTCAAACTCCACAAGACCTGTTCGACGGTTACGCGGATGGTGGTCGTCAGCGGGATGGCGACGAGCATGCCCACGATGCCCGCCAGCTGCGCCCCGATCAGCACCACGAAGAGGATCACGAGCGGGTGCGTCCGCGCCGCGCGTGAGAAGATGAACGGCTGGAAGAACACGTTGTCGGCGATCTGGGTGAGCGCCATCGCCAGCACCACGCCCGGCACCAGCGAGAAGTCGCCCGTCTGCGCAACCCCCACGAGCGTGCCGGCCAGAAAGCCGATGATCGGGCCGAAGTATGGGATCGTGTTCGCCAGCCCCGCAAAGATCCCCACGGCCAGCGCATACTTCAGCCCGACCACGTAGAGAAGCACCGTCGCCACCGTGGCAATCGAGATGCTCTGCAACAGCAGCGCCCGCAGGTAGCGCCCGATGTTCGCCTCGATCTTCTCGATGATCGCCAGCGTGACTTCGAAGTACCGGTTCGGAGCCAGGCGCAAGAGGCTCCGGCGGATCTTCGCGCCGTCTTTCAGAAAAAAGAACGTGATGAAGGGAATGACGATGACGGCGTAGAAAATGTTGGTAAAGATGTCCACCACCGATCCGACGACGTTGGTGAGGCGGTCTTCCCGGAAGAGGGTCTGGAACACGTTGGTGACGCCCTCCCGAAGCCGCCCTTCCTTCAACGGGAGCACCTGGCGGATCCGGTCTTCGACGGCCGTCGCCACGCTCTGGATGCGTTCCGGAGAGATCTCCTGTGCGATGTCGTTGATCTGGGTGACGAGGAACGGCGCCAGATACGTCAGCAGAATGCCGGCGCCGCCGAAGACGAGCACGAAGGTCATGAGGATGGCGGGGATGCGCCCGAGCCCCAGCCCTTCGAGGCGGTGCATGATGGGCCGCATCAGGTAGGACAGGGCCATGCCGATGGCCAGGAAGACGACCAGCCGCGAGAAGTACCACAACAGCAGCGCCACGGTCGCCACGACGGCGGCGGCCAGCAGACCGCGCACCACCCGGTCGACGGTGAGGCGGGGCGGCGGCGGGGCCGGATACGGCAGCGGACTTCCACGCCCCGGCGCGGGCGATGCGAGATCCTCGGTGATGACGTCACGTTGCATAAGCCGCCGCAGGTTGTTCGGAGACGCGGGTGCGATAAAACCTTCTGTACGCCGGACGGTCCGCGTGGTTTTCCCGCCCGTGCGAACGCCGCGCGTCGTTCACGTCTCCTCCCGCGCCAGCTCGTCCACCACGCGGCGGACGACGTCGAAGGAGAACCCCCGCCGCACGAGGTAGTCGGTGAGCTTTTTCCGGCGTTTGCGGGGGTCGGGCTCGGAGGCGAGGCGGGGCCAGCGTTTGGCCGCGTGCCGGCGCGCCTGCTCCGCCACGTCGTCCTCGGCGAGCAGCTCGGCGAGCGCGGCGTCGGCGTAATCGCGTCGGACACCCCGGCGGAGGAGCTCGGCGCGGATGCGCTGCGGGCCATAGCCTCGGCCGGCGAACCGGGCGCGGACGTAGGCGCGGGCATAGGCTTCGTCGTCGAGGTAGCCGAGCGTATAGAGCCGCTCGACGACCTCGTCGATGACGCCTTCCTCGAACCCTTTCCCGGACAGCTTGCGCCGCACCTCGCCTTCGGTGCGCGCCCGGTAGGCGAGATAACGAAACGCCGCCGACTTTGCCCGAAACACGGCGTCCGCCGCGAGGATCTCTTCGCGCTCGGCCTCGCTCAGCGCGCGTCCGGGAGCCAGCCCGAACGCCAGCGCCACGTCCACGTGCACCCCGAAGGCAAAGGCGCCGTCGAGAAAGACCGAGACGCGGTCGGGGGCCTTTTTTTGCGCGACGAGCCGGGTGACGACGCCTGCCGGGTTTTCGGTCATGAGGAGAGCGCGGGACGAAAAGGAAACACCATCCGAGGACCCCCGAGACCGGGGCGTGTTCCCCCGCTAGGGTCCGCCCGGCCCGACCCGCACCCGGAGCGAATCCACCGAGATCCCGGCGACGATGCCGAGCGCTCCTTCGACGTTCGAGGTCGGCTCGCGGCGCTCGGGGGCGTCGCGGCTGGTGGCGAAGCGCGCGTAGTCCTGCCCGCTTCGGAGCAAAGCCACCTTCAGGTCATGCGCCGGCAGGGGATCTGTCTCGGCCTCGACGGGGACGGCATAGACGCCCGTCCACGCGCGGCGACCCCGGGCATCGCGCGGCATCGCGCGCTCACGGAGAATCTGCTCGGGCAAGAGGAAAAAGTCCACGATGGTCGAGGAGAACGCCGTGCGGGGCTGAAGCTGCGTTTCGATCCAGTACAGGCTGTCGAGCCCCGTTTCCTCGAAGTCGACGGTCCACCACAGGGTGACTTCGACGGGATAGATGAAGCCCTCGCGGGACTGCACGTCGACGCTGAGCGAGTCGATGCCGAGGTTGAGCGAGTCGAGGAGGATGGCCTGCACGGGGCGTTCGGGCACGCGGACGTTCACGCTGTCGAGGGTGATGGGCGGAGGGAGGGTTCCGGCGGCGACGGCCGTCTGCCGCTGCCATCGGACGCGGAGGCGGAAGGCCGTCCGCGCCGCCGCCTTCGTGCCCGCCGCCTCCGGCACGTACCGTCCCGGCTGCGCGGCGTCAGGCCGATACGCGATCGTCCGCCCGTCGATCTCGAGCGCGACCTCGGCATCGGCGACGGCGGCCTCGTCGAGCGCGTACGGAGCGGCCGGCGGGCCGGTGCGCCGGAGCGTCAGCGGGGGGAGCGGCTTGTCGGCCTCGAGGAAGGACTCCACCACGAGGCGCGCCTCCTCCACCGGCTCGACGGCGTCGCAGCCGGCCGCCGCCAGGAGCGCCGGCAACACGCCGAGAAGCAGGATTGCTATGTGCGATCGGATCTTCATGGGTAGACGAGGACACGTGCGGGCGCGCTTCCGTTCACAGTTCCATTTTAAACTCGAAGAGCGGCAACAGTGGAAGGCCGCGCCGGTCTTTGCCGCGCACCACCTCCTCCGCCGGATCGTAGAACCGTCCGATGACGTTGCGACGGTTGAGCGCGTTGTAGAGGTGAAGCTCGGCCTGCCACTGTGCGCCGAGCCACGCGAAGCGATAGCCTGCCGTCACGTCGAGGCGGAGGTAGGCCGGCAGCCGTCCGTTGTTGATGCGCGGGCGATAGAGGTACGGCGTCGGGGCGTCGTCGAGCGGGCCGGTGAGGACGTAGCGGGCCACCGGCACGGTGATCGGATAGCCGCTACGCCAGAGGGCGGCCAGCGCCACCCGCCATCGCCGGTTCTCCCACTGAAGGAGGCTCCGAAGCGCGCTCGGCACGTCGTACCGCGTCGGGCGATAGTCCGTCTCTCCGAGCGCCGGCGCGCGGTTGAGCGAGCGCCCGGCGGCATAGCTCAGGAGGACCTGCCACGGTCCCCGCTCGGCCCGCGCCGCCACCTCCACGCCATAGGAGCGCTCGCGCCCGGTCACGTACTGTCCGAGGAGCGTTCCCACCTCGATGCCGGGCCCTTCGAGGCCGTCTTTCGTCTGAAACTCGTCGCGGGGCAAGAGCACCCGGCGCGCCCCGCGCACGTACGCCTCTGCCGAGAGGACCAGCCCCGCGCGCGGGCGCCCCTCCATGCCGAAGCTCACCTGCCCTCCCCGGGAGGGACGAACCCCCTCGCCCGCCGGAATCCACCGACTCGAGACGAGATCATAGAGAAAAGAGAACCGATCGCGGAGACGCTGGACGTATTGCACCTGGATGCTGACGCTCGCCCGAAAGACGAGCCGCTCCGGCGCTGCCGCGTATTGCACGCTCAGGCGCGGGTCCAGACGCGTATAGGCTCCGCCGCTGAAGAAGCTCAACCGCAGCCCCGGCTGGATCTGCCATCGCGGCGAGGGTTGCCACACGTCCTGGGCAAAAGCGGCCATTTCGAGGTCGCGCTGGCGACTGCGCTCGTTCACCGTATCCACCGTCCCGGGCGAGCGCGTGAGCACGGCGTGGAGGTCGCTCCGAAACCGGTGATCGACCACCTGAACGCCCGCGCGTATGCGGTGGGCAAGCGAGCGGTAATAGTCCACGTCCACCTTCAGCCCCAGGTCTTCGAGCCGCACGCCGTATTGCGAGACGACCGAAGCGCTGCTCGTTGGCTGAATGAGCGTACCCTCGGCGGCTTCATACCTCGAATGGTACCCCGTCACGGTCACGTACACCCGGCGCGAGGCGAGGTACTGATACCGGGCGCTGTAGAGCGTATTGCCCCATTTTTGATCGACCTCGAAAAAAAGATCCGCCGGGCGGAGCCACGACGAGAAATCGAGCGAGAGGTCGAAGGGCAGGCGCAGGTCGAGGATGTCCCGGCCCGTATAAAAGCTCAGCGAGAGGCGGCTTCGCGCGCCGGGCCGGAAGGTCATTTTCGCGCTCCAGTCATAAAAATAATAGCCCGTCCGGAGGGTGTCGCGCCGCCCGCTGTTGTCCGTCACCGGATGTCTCCGTCCGATGATTTTGTCGAGGTACGAGCGTCGCCCGGCGATCATGAAGGAGCTGTTCTTCGTGACGGGGCTTTCGATGACGAAGCGGGCGTTGAGCGGGTTGATGGCCGCCACCACGCGGGGCTGCACCCGGTTGCCGTCCTTGAGTTCGGCGTCGAGCACCGCCGAGAGGCGCCCGCCGTGCTCCGCCGGGAAGGCGCCCTGATAGAGCTTGATGTCCTTGAACGTGTCGGTCTGAAACGTGGAGATGAGGCTGAAGGCATGCCAGGGATGATAGACGGGCGCGCCGTCGAGGAGGTAGAGGTTCTGATCGAGCCCGCTGCCGCGCACGATGAGGCCGCCCGTCACCTCGCCCGCGCGCTGCACGCCGGGCATCCATTCGAGCGCCTGAAACAGATCCTGCCCCCCCAGCGACGAGGGCAGGTCTTCGAGCCGGCTGACGGGGAACGCCACGGCGCCCGATGCCTCATTGAGGTCTATCGCCTCTCGCCGGTCTGCCTCGACGACGAGTTCGTCCCCCGTCAGCGTGATGGGATGAAGCGCGACGGTGGCGGCCATCGTCTCCATCACGAGGAGCGTATCGATGACGTGATAGCCGAGATAGCTCACGCGCACCCGGTGCGGCGTGATGCTGACCGCCGGCAGGGCAAAGTACCCCGCCTCGTTCGTCGTCGTGCCCACCTGCCGGTCCATGAGGAAGACGTGGGCGCCGGGGAGCGCCTCGCCCGTCTCGCCGTCGATGACGAAGCCGGAGAGCGTGCCCAGAGGCAACGGGGGGGAGCGGGGCGAGGTCCCCCCCGAGGCGTTCTCGGCCACGAGCACGTACTGCCCCTCCCGCACGAAATCCGCCCGCAACCCCGTTTTTTTCAGCACGCACGCCAGCGCCGCGGCGGCGTCGGCGCCGGTGTACCGGCAGGTGGCCCGCCGGCCGCTGACGAGCCGTTGCGCAAAGACCACGTCCACCCCGGCCTGATCACTCAGAAGCGCCAGCGCCTCGGCCAACGGCGCGGCGCGCACGTCGAGGTGGATCGCCTGCGCGCGCCCGTCGGGGGCTCCCGCCGACGCCAGCCCCATCATTATGGCGAAGATCAGACCACCTCGCACGCCGCTGAAACCCCCGAAGTTCGAGAAGAAAGGCCCTGAAGAAACGACCGGATTCGCTCGCGCCGAACGGCGAAGCCCCTCGGCCGGATGGTTGATACGAACCCCTGCCGGACGTGAGGGTTTCCGCCCGGGATCGTTGGGTCAAGCGCGCGGGGACGAAGGGGCGCGAAGGCGAAGCAATGGAGAGGCTTACCGGCTCGGGGCGAGGACGAAGCCGCCGCCTTCGGCCGGACGCACCTCGGCGGTGAGCGTGGCGGCGAGCGTTCGGAGAATCTCTTCGAGCGGCTGATCCTGACCAAAGGTGCCGCTGATGGAGTCGGCCGCGAGTTCGGGGGCGAGGCGGACGGGCACGTGGAAATGGGCGCTCAGCCGTGCGACGGCGTCGGAGAGGGGGGCGGCGCGGAAGATGAAGAGGCCCGTCCAGTCGAGCGCCTCGGCCAGGTCGACGGGGACGGGGGGAGTGGGCAAGGCGTCGGCGGCCACGCGGCTCCGCTGACCCGGTTCGAGCACGACGACGCGCTCACGCGCCTGGCGGGACGCCAGCGAGACGCGCCCGGTCACGAGCACGACCTCCGTCTCGGCGTCGTCGGCCCGCACGCCGAACGTGGTGCCGAGCACCGTGGTCAGGGCCGTCGGCGTCTCGATGGTGAAAGGCCGGCGGTCCGGCGCGATGTCGAAGAAAGCGCGACCCGTGAGGCGGGCGCGGCGGGTGAAGCCTTTGCCCTTCGTCGGGGCCGCATACGTCAACGCGGAGCCGCCCATCAGCCGCGCCGTCGAGCCGTCGGCCATCTCGACGAGGCGCACCTCGCCTTCGGCCGTGCGAAGCGTGACCATGCCGCGCTCGCGCTGAAGGAGCACCGTGACGACGGCGGCGAAAAGCACGAGGCTCACCGTCGCGGCGATGCGCCCTCCCCACCGTTGAGCGGGGCTCCGCGGCCTCCGCCGCGACGGACGGTCGGCGTGCGCGCGGGGCGTCGTCGCCGCGGCCTCCGCCGCCCACACCGCCTCGAAGTCGTCGGCCTCCGCCTGTATGCGCCGGACCACGTCGCGAAGCGCGGGATGGGCCGCGAAGGCGCGTTCGAGCGCCGGGCGAGCCGCGTCGAGGGCTTCTCGCTCGGCCGCCGTGAGCAGGTCCGCGCGCCCCTGCGCGTCGAGGGCATAACACACGAGCGCGTGCCGGTCGGGGACGCGCTCGTCGAGGCTGCGTCGGACGGCGGCGCGCACCCGGCGCCACCGCGCATAAGCCTCCGCCAGCGCGGGGTCGGCTTCCAGCGCGGCGCGGAAAGCCCGTCGCGCCTCCGGCGTCGGCGCATCGTCGAAGAAGGTGGGGTCGAACGCTTCGCTCATTACGATCCGTGGGTCATCTGCTCGGCCCGCCGAAAGGATGGGGACGGACCTTTACCGAAGCCGCCGGCATCTCCGAAAAAGTAACGGGGCCGCCGCACACGCTTACCCGCCGCCCAGAAGGAGGAGGGCCGTCAGCCCCCCGGCGACGAGGCTCACGAGGGCGTTTCGCATCTTTGCAAAAGCCCGCTTGACCTGCATTTTGATGGCCGCTTCCGTCGAGCCGATCATCTGTGCGATCTCTTCGTAGCGGTATCCGTATTCGCGCAGTTCGATGATGCGGCGGGCGCGGGGCGAGAGCGCCGAGAGCGCCCGTTCCACATCCACCCGCACGCCGCCCGTCTCCTCCGGCGAGGCCGACTCGGGCGGGCCGAAGGGATCGTAGAGCCGCTCCTTCGCGCTGTATCGCCCCCGATACAAATCCTGAAGCTCAAAGAGCGCGGCTTTCATGGCGAAGGCCTTCAGGCGCTCCGGGTCCTTGAGGTCGACGAGGCCGTTGTGCACGCGCACGAGGGTGTTTTGGATGAGGTCGTCCACGTCCGGGCGCACCCCGATCCTTTTGATGAAGAAGGCGCGGAGCACCGGTTCGAGACGCTCCAGAAGCGTCGCACGCGCGCGTTCATCGCCGGCCTGAGCCTGCGACACCAGCGCGCTCCCGAATGCATCCGACCCTGCCATGTGCTTGTGATGGTTCTGGTGCCGCCCTCGTTTGAAAGGTCCCCGGTACGTTCGGTCCCGTGGAAGGTTGCCCGTGGCCGCGCGTCCCGAAGCGTGGACCTCCGGCGCCGGAAGGAGGGGCGAAGGCCGCTCGCCCTCCCGGAGGGAGGTTCGCCGAAAGCATCAACCTCCTTGGTGTCCCAAAGTTCACAAACGATACGCGCGCCCCGTCCGTCAGCCGGTCACGCCGGCGAACGAGAACGCCGCCAACCCCACCACGAGCGCCGCCTTGACGAGGTCGGCCTCCGGCGCGACGCCCGTCTCCGGCGCATAGAGTTTCCGGACGGCGCTCAGGAGCAGACCGCCGGCGAGGAGCATGAGCAGCAGGTAGAGGCCGCCGTAGCCGAGAAAGAGATAGGGCGCCGGTGCGAGGGCGACCGCGAGCGCCGGCGCCGCCGTCGTGAGCGGGCGCATTTCCCGGTCGTCGAGGGCGCCGAGCGTGAAGGTGAGGAGGAAGACGTAAACCGCCCCGAGCGTCGCCGGTCCGGGTGCGCCGGCCGCCGCGCCGCCGTAGACGAGCGCCATCGCCGCCACCACCGCCACGAGGAGCGGGCCGACGGGACGCAGCCGCCGGAGGTGCACGACGTACGCATAGAGCAGCACCGCCGCCATCGCCGCGATCAGCACGTGCGCCGCCGTCAGCCGGAGGCTCAGCGCCAGCCCCGCCGCCGCGCATAGGCCCGCCGCCACCCGCGCCGGGATGCGCGCGCCTCCCGCGGCGGCGGCGCCCGGACGCTCTTTCGCACGAACCGCCGCGTCGAGGCCGTGCGTCGCCGCCGCGAAGAAGGCCGCCGCGAGCGCCGCCGTCGTCAGATCGCCCGCCGCCGGGCCGGCCCACACGCGCCACCCCGCCGCGAGCACGCCCCCGAGCGCCGCGAGCGCCCCCCACATCGCCGCCCGCAGCGGATGCAGGAGCCGCACCGTCGCTCGAAGACGACGCGCCGCCGCATGCCTGTCCTTAACGCGCATGAGATGCTCCGGGAAAGAGTCGGAAAAAGAGGCGCGCCTCAGTCGCGTTCCGCCACGGCGAGGATGGAGACGCCGAAGGGGAGCGCGAGGCGCGGGACCACGTATCGTTCGCTCGCAAAGATACGCGTCAGCCATCGATTCGCCACCGCGCCGGGGAGGGCGAGGTCGCTCCCTTCTTTTCCCGCGACGCGCCCGGCCAGCCGCACCGCCGCGACGACGGGAAAGAGGATCGTGTTAAAGTACGTTGCGCGCCGGACGCGGAAGCCCCCCGCCCGCAGCTTCCGCACGAGGTCGCCGCGCGTGTATCGCCGCACGTGGCGGTTCACCTCGTCGTGCGCGCTCCACAGAAACCTATAGGCCGGGACGGTGACGAGGAGCGCGCCGCCGGGCTTGAGGCGGGCGTGGAGCGCGGCGAGGCTCGCCTCATCCGCGGCCACGTGTTCGAGCACGTCGAGGAGGGCGATGAGGTCGAAGGGCTTTTCGCCGAAGGGGAGGTCGTGCGGCAGGCCGCCCGGCGCCACCGTCGCGAGGCCGCGCGCCGCCGCCAGGGCCCGCGCATCGGCCTCCGGTTCGCACGCGAAGAGCCGCCCGTACCGGGCGAGCACCGGCAGGTTGCCGCCCGTGCCGCAACCCACCTCCAGCACCTCCGCCGCCGGCCCGAGCGCCAGGCGGTCGAGCACCGCGCCGAGGATGCGCCGCCGCCCCTCGAACCACCAGTGGCGGTCCTCCAGGGCGGCCATCTCCCGGTAAAAAGAAGGGTCCATCGGCGGAGCTATCGGAGGAGGACGACCGGTGTGGAGACCGCGCCGAACGCCGTGGCGAGGCGCATCACGTACACGCCGCCCGGCCACCCCCCGGCGTCGAGGCGCACCGTATGCGGGCCCGCCCCGCGCCGCTCGCCGTCGAGGAGCGTGGCGCGGAGCCGCCCGAGCACGTCGAAGACGGCCAGGCGCACCGGCGAGGCGTGCGGCAGACGAAACGTCAGGCGCATCTCGCCGCGCGCGGGGTTCGGGGCAATGGCGAGGGTCGGGGCTTCGGCGGACGGCGTCTCGCGCGCGACGGCGACGACGCCCGCCTCACCGAAAAAATAGACGAGCGCCTCGTCGATCAATCCCCGCCATTGCCCCCACGAGTGCCCCTCGTGCGTCTCTATAAATTTGAAGGTATAGCCCTTCTCTTCGAGGATCGCCGCCATCGTCGGGCCGCCGTCGCCGTCGTGAAGCGTGCCGTTGCTCATGAAGATCCTGAGGTCGAGCAGCGGGGTGTCGCGGTACAGATCATAGATCTCCGGCCAGGCCCAGAAGGCAGGCGACTGCATGGCGACGTTGTGAAAGACGTCCGTCTTCGTCGCGCCGAAATAGGCCGAATTGAGCCCGCCGAGCGACGTGCCGAGAATCGCGCGTCCGTCCGCCGTGGCGCGCGTCCGGTAGGCGGCGTCGATCGCGGGCACGAGTTCGTCCGCCACGAAATCGGCGAAAGCGGGGTTGGCCACGTATTCCGTGCCGCGTCGGTTCTCGGCGAGGTTCGCCGGGTTGCGCGGGTCGATGAAGACCGCCATCACGGGCGCGATGCGCGCGTCGGCGATGAGGTTGTCGAGCACGACGACCATGCTGCCGAGATAATCCGCCGCGTACTCGTGCCCGTCGGTGACGTAGACCACCGGCAGGTCTTCGAGGTTGAAATAGCCGGGCGGCGTGTACACGCGATAGTTCACGTCATACCCGAGGCGGTCGCTGTGGAAGGCGACGTCCTCGGAGAGCGCCCCGCGCCCGACCTCGTTCCGGCGGACGGTCTCCATCGGATAGACGTACGCGGGCATCCGAAGCTCCGAGTTCGGCCCGAAGCCGCTCCATATTTCGAGCGGGTTGGCCGGGTCGAGGAGCCATTCGCTCCCGTTCCGAAAGACTTTGTAATCGGTCCGGGCGTCGGCGGGGAGCGTCGTTTCGAACAGCCACACGTCGGTGTCGCCGAGGCGGACGCCGGGGCTCTCGCCCCACCCGTTGAAGTCGCCCCGCCACGCCACCGAAGTCGCCGCCCCGCGATAGAGGAACGCGACCGAGTCCCCCCGGGCATACGGGATCTGATTTCCGTCGAGGAGATCGGCCCAGAAAACGTCGAGGAGGCTGTCCCGTGCGGCTGCGTCTTCGACGTTCACGACGGCCGTGAGCGAGTCGTGAAACGCCGCGTACGAGGGGAAAAGCTCCGCCCGCTCGAAGTCCGGCGGCGGCGGCGACTGCGCCCGCGCCGGCCACGCGAGAAGCATCCATCCGACGAAGAGGCAGACGCCCCATTTCCACTTCATCATCATTGCGTTGATGCGTTAAAACGTTGGAACGTTGGCGCGTTAAAACGTTGGAGCGTTCAAACGCGAAAACGCGCTAACGCAACCACGCCCTCACATCCCCGGCATGAGCATGACCGCGTTTTGCATCATGCGGGCCGGGCCGACCCAGAACATGCGGTACTGCGTGTTGTCCACGAGGAAGACGACGCGTCCCCGCCCCATCGGTTGCACGGCGGCGAAGGTTTTGCCCGCGAGCTTGCGCCGGTTCGCCGCCGAGGCATAGCCCGAGACGAGGACGGCGTCCGGATCGGCGGTATAATGGCCGACGGTCTGAAGGGTTTCTTCCGGTTCGAGGGCTTCGGTGGAGAAGCGGAGGCTGTAGAGTTGCTCGCCGCGAAGGCCGAAGGCGAGCGGGTGCGTGACGTCGATGCGCGCCAGAAACGCCGAGCCGGGGATGCGCCGGAGCCCGAGGGAGTCGCGCCGGGCCGCGTACGGGGTATAGGCGGCGGGCTTCGGCCCTTTGTCCTTTTCGTCGTCTTTCGCCTCTTTCACCCGCTTCACGTTCGTGAGGCCCGAGCGGTCCTTCGTCAGAAAGAGGGCGCTGCCTTCGGTGGCCACGAGCGTCCCGCCGTCGCGCACCCATCGTTTCAGCCGGTCGATCTGCGTGCTGTCGAGCACGGACGAGAGGTCGCCCGCGCCGGGAAGGATGAGCACGTCGTAGTCGGCGAGCTTGAGCGTGGGGAAGCGGTCGCTCCGGACGCGCGTCAGCCCGAGGCCCGTCCACCGGTCGAAGAGGTGCCAGATCTGCCCGGCGGTATACGCCGAGAACGGGCGTCCGACGAGCATGGCGACCTTCGGCTTTTTGACCGGGCGGCTGTCGTTCGAGGCAAGGTCGATGCCCTCGGCCATGCGCCCGGAGTCCATGCCGACGACGCGCACGCGGGCCTCGCGGGCGATGCGCGCCATATCTTCGGCGGCGCGGTCGAGGCGTTCGCGGTTGCGCCCGAGGAGCACCACGAGGCTGCCGCGCGCGAAGGCGCGTTCGCCGTCGGAGAAGGGCTTGCGGGCGACGCGCACGCGATAGTCGGCGTCCCAGAGCATCGCCAGCGCGCGCGGGGCGTGGCGCTGCCGTCCGTCGATCACGAAGGCGTACTGCGCGGCGGGGTTCGTCAGACCGGAGGGCGGCGCGGGGGCCTCGGCGAGCGGCTGCGTCCGGGCCTTCGGCGGGGTCGTCGTCCACGCGGCGTCGAGGTTGTACGCGAGCGGGGCGGACCACGTCGCCATGTCGTACATCACCGAGTCCTCGATGGCCATCTGCCGCTGAAGGATGGTGTGGACGAAGACGTGGCGCGGCTGATCGGTGCGGACGACGAACGTGCCGGCTTCGAAGGTGCGGGCGCGGGGCCGTCCGTCCCGGTAGTCGCGGGCGTCGCGCACGGTGAACGGCGCTTCGGCGCGCTCCACGCGGACGCCGTGCGCGAGGAGCATGCCGACCACGTCGTAGGCATACCCCGCGCCGCCGTCGTCGGCGATCAGATAGGCCGCCGTGGTGCTCTTGTTCGTCTGCTGCGTGAAGAAGCGGCGGTAGTATCGAAGCAGCGCCTCCCGGTGCTCGACGGCCGTTCGGATCGTGGCGAGCGACGTCGTATAGTGATCGAAGACGCCCTGCCGGAGCGTGAGCACGTAGCCGTCGTTCGTCTCCACGGCGCGTCCGCGCGCGGAGCCCTGCTCGGCAAGCATCCCGATGGCGCCGAGGTTGCTCGGATACGAGGAGCCGTAGCCGGGGTAGAAAAAGTCGAAAGACTCGCGCGTGAAATAGTTGATGCGGTTTTGGTCGAAGGCGCGGGCGTTGGCGCGACCGAAGGTGTCGGCCCACCGGTCGTATTCGTCCGGCAGGTTGAGGTTGCGCGGCGTCTGCCCCGGCATCGTGAAATAGTTCGCGTTCGAGCCCTGCTCGTGATAGTCCATGTGGACCTGCGGCATCCACTCGCGGTAGGCCGCGATGCGCCCCTGAGACTCCGGATGGACGAGCCACACCCAGTCGCGGTTGAGGTCGAACCAGTAGTGGTTCGTGCGCCCGCCGGGCCAGGGTTCGGTGTGCTCCATGTCCACGGCCTCGGTGTTGACGCGGTCGTTTTGCATGGCCCGGTTCCAGTACACGAAGCGGTCGCGCCCGTCGGGGTTGATGCACGGATCGAGGAGGACGACGGCGCGGGAGAGCAGCGCGCGCGTCTCGTCGTCGGTGGCGGCGGCCAGGCGGTAGGCCACCTGCAGGGCCGCCTCGGTGCTCGAGGCCTCGTTGCCGTGCACGTTGTAGCTCAGCCACGGGATCACCGGCTGCGCGGCGATGAGCGCCTCGGCGTCGGGCAAGGCCTCCCCGGCGGCCAGCCGGAGGTTGTTCCGCCGGATCTCGTCGAGGCGGGCGTGGTTCTCCGGCGTGGTGATGACGAGGTAATGGAGCGGCCGCCCCTCGTACGTCCGCCCGTATTCGCGCATCGTCACACGGTCCGAGGCGGCGTCGAGCGCCCGCAAATAAGCCACCACGTCGGCGTACAGGGTGAGCTGCGTGCCGAGCTCGTAGCCGAGGAAATCCGCGGGCGCGGGAATGTCGGGATCGTACGGGAGCTCGGGCGAGAAGGCGAAGCGTTCCGGCGCGAGATCCACCTGTGCGCGCGCGCCGGAGGCGAGACCGAAGAGGACGAGCAAGCTCGCGAAAAGGAATTGGGCGAGGCGGGACATGGGCACGATTGCGTCTGGGATGAGGAAGGAAAACGCCGCCAAGATAACCGCCGCGCGCCGGGAATGAAACGCATGCGCCCGGTTCGTCACTCCGCTCGGCGGGCAACTTTCCCACCCCGCCCCCGTCTCTTCTACCCGACGGCGCAGGCGGCGTCCTCTTCCTCCCCGATCCGCGAAGCCTTTTCCCCAACCCTTTTCATCAGCTTCATGCCCATGCCCCGTATTCCCCGACTCTTCGCTCCCCGCATCTGCCTCGCCCTCCTGTTTGCCGGCCTCGTCGCCCCGGCGTGGGGCCAATCCCCAGCCGCCGAGATCGACCGGCTCATGGAGACGTATCACGACTATGGCCTCTTCAACGGCGCCGTCCTCGTGGCAGATCACGGGGAGGTCATCTTCAAAAAAGGCTATGGATG
>JALSSK010000156.1 GCA_026984335.1 Rhodothermales bacterium | reverse complement strand
GGTTCGCTTCTGCAAAATTGGTTTTCAAAGCGGTGGCCGCGTTGACTCTTGCCGTGTTCATTACATGGGCAGTAGCTTATAACTTGTTGACAGGCCATGTGCGAGAGCAACTACATGGCAACCGACTACTAAGCGAGGCCTCCAAGGAGGCGCTCTCTACGTTTCTGAGTAGCCCGCTAGGGCTGCAACAAGCAGATTCATGGATACTGGTCTTCATTGGGGTGGCGTTCTCGATCATGGCGCTTATCTCAGGTCTTCAATGGGATGAGAAGATTCCCTTCTACGGCAAACGGTATCGTCATTTAAAAGCGCTTGAGGAGGACAAACGCTTCTTCCTAGAAGCGCACCGTGAGCGGGCCAAACAGATCTATGAGAACAAACTTCAGCGTTTAGACATGCTTCTCAAGGAGGCACATGGTATTTTGAGTGTGCTCCGTCATGACATTGAAATGAAAGAGGTGCTGTATAAGAACGTGACCAATTGCATTGGCCATTACGACGATACATGCAAAGCTCTCATCAGGGTTTACCGTGATCACAACCTGAGACATAGAACCACACCACCTCCTGCCTACTTTGATAACCCGATCTCCATAGACCTTCAGGTACCGGAGGAGTTTAGCGTTGTGGCGGACACTGTGAAATTGAAGCAACAAGAGGACGCCTATGAGCGGATGAGGAAGAGGTTGGAGAATAAAAAGGCAGAACTGGAGAAGATCTACCGTGATTATGTGAGACGATGGTTCTATCGAATGAATAACTCCACCGTGGTCGAGGACATTGAATCTCTAGATATAACCTGATTATGTATAATGCGTCACCTTCAGAACGTCGCCGCAGGAAGCAGAAGAAGATAGCTATGCTCATCATCGTGTTTTCGATAGTAATCGTGGCTGTCGCAGGGGTAGGTTTGTGGATGTCGAGCCAGAACAACCCCACCCTGGATGAGACAACGCTATGTCCTTTGGATAGGTTGCCAACAGCCTACTGGGCTATCGTTATCGATGTCACGGATAACTATGATGCCATCCAGCGTGTAGCTATTGAGAAGCGTTTTGATGCCATCAAAAGAGGAGTGCCAAAGCATGCCCTCTTGGCCCTTTACACCATCACAGATGAGGCCGAAGATGGGCTGAAGCCCGTACTAGGACGGTGCAATCCCGGCACAGGAGAGGACGTTTCCAAATGGACCAGCAACCCCGCACTTTTACAGAGGCGTTGGGAAGAAGATTTTGAAAAGCCGCTCCGGGAAAGCCTAGAGAAGTTGCTCGATGGGTCCTCATTGCGACGGTCGCCCATCATGGAAACCATCAAAGCCATCAACGTGGCGTCGTTTGAATTCAGAGAAAGGGATCGCCATCTGATTCTAATCTCAGACATGATCCAACACGATGAAGACTATTCTCATTATTATCGCACTCCAGATTTTGAGGACTTTCGCAAACTGCCGTCCTACAGCAAGCACATGACAAACCTGTCAGGCTGGGACGTCACGATATTATATGCAGAAAGAGATGATGTCGTCTCTAGAAAAATACAGGGACGTAAACATATCAGGTTCTGGGAAAAGTACTTTCTTGCCCAAGGGGCAAGGATTGAACGAGTATCCAAGTTGTAGATCACATTAAATAGAAGATCATCATGGAGTTTCCGCCAACGAACCAAGAGGCAATCCAACGACTAAGAATATGGTATGTAGTTAGCCTGGGGAGTGGATTTGTTGCCATCCTGCTGGGATGGGCTCTTGAAGGTGTTGTAGGTTATGGCATACCGTTCATTTTCACGTTCCTCTTCCCATTGCTCACGATGGTGGTTTATATCGTGCAGGGCCTGCGCATAGATGAGGCCAACAAAGTCATTGATCCTTTTGCCGACAGTGTATATTACATGGGTTTCTTGTTCACTCTAGTGGCACTGGTGGTATCTCTGTTTTCTCTTGACTCTGAGAGCAGCGGCACAAGCGGACTAGTTCAGAGATTTGCCGTTGCGCTTACAACGACGGTTGTTGGTTTGGCTACCCGAACCTATCTCGCGAACTTTAAGTCGACTGCCCAGGATCAGATCCAAAAACTTGAGTTTGAGTTAGAACGCTCTGCGAGTAGATTGCGGAATCAATTTTATCAACTCTCGACTTCGATGGAGATGCAAGGATTAGCTTATAAGGCATCTCAGGGGCAGTTGATCAAAGATCTTGATAAGACAGCAAAAGAACTTGCCAAGGCTGCTGAAAGAATGCAGAGCACGGGGACCTCGCTTTCGGCAGGACTGGAACAAAAGCTCAATGAACACGCTGAAAAGTTGGATATCGCTGCGGAGATGGTGGTTAAATCCCTTGCTTCAACCTCAGGTTCTGTCAAGAAACAGACCGACAATTCCGTGGAGGAATTGGAGTCCTCGTTTAAAGTGATGTCCACAACGCTTAAGAGTGCTGCAGATGAGTGGAAGAATATGGTTGCGAAGGTAGATCTGCCCTCCGATCTGCTCGTGAAACAACTCCAGAGGCCAATTAATGCACTCGTGGAGAATATTAATGCACTTGCCGAAAAGATTAAACAGCAGGAGGCAAATACTCAATCGATGAAACAGATGAATGAAGCTGTCAAGAGTTCTATCGATGAGACAACGGCATCGTTCCAAATTTTAGGAGAGCGCATCACTGCTATCAGCCTAGATACCAGCCTTCAGACTCTCTCTGACCGTGTGAATAACGTGGCGGGTGATGTTACTACTTTAGCGGAAAAGATCGCTGCGTTTGAAAAG
Organism: Rhodothermales bacterium; assembly: GCA_026984335.1. Taxonomy (GTDB): domain Bacteria; phylum Bacteroidota; class Rhodothermia; order Rhodothermales; family ISCAR-4553; genus JALSSK01. Next base: position 14,265 of record JALSSK010000156.1, on the reverse strand, counting down.
ATCATTAACGACCACCTCTCAAACGTAGAAATCCTCTCTCGACTCGTAGAAGATGATGTCAAGATTCTCAGAAAGCATCGTGCCGAGATAGAGGCGCACTTGGCTAGCTCACGAGAGGCTGTGGTTAAAGTCCATACCGAGCTCACGTCTGCGGTAGATATGATCAGGGAGGAGTTGGCATCATGATTTTTCCTTCGAATCAGCGTAGCTCCTTTGTTCTTTCAATAACCTTGACGGAACTGGCGCTTATCCTGTTTTTCCTTTTGCTTTTTGCTGCAGTACGAGAAATTCGGGCAGCTGAAGAGAAGTACGAGATACTGAACCAAACGATGACTACACTGTCGGAAAGTATCAGTATGGCACCTGACTCGCTACTCCTACAGCTTAAGATGCTCCGTGAGATGGAGACGATGCAAGAGGAGCTTGAACTACTAAACCGCCGTCTTGCGGAAGCTGAAAACAGTCGTGCGGGGCTTGAGATACTGCTTAGAGAGCGCGAGAAGCTTGACGATGATGACTTCATTGAACTGATCCGCGCTGCAGCTAATAATATGGGAGTGATAGATCAAGTCTCGTTTCTTCAAGAGCGTTTGGGGGATATGGAGCGCACTCTCGCCAACTGCACCGCCCAGAATCTCAACTGTTCGCGTAGGCTTAGAGAGTCAGGACTAGGGTTTCCACCCTGCTGGGTGAGCGAGGAGGGGAAGCCGGAATATATCTATGCGGTGTTGATCAAAGAAGAGACTTTTGAGGTTACACCCATATGGCCTGCCCATCGGGAGCGGGAAGTGGATCAGATTCCTGGAGCGCGCGAACTGGCTGGACGAACTGTCACTCGTCAAGAACTGAGCCGTTTTGCCCAGCCTATCCTTGATTGGAGCAAGAGCCAAGTGCCAGAATGCCGACATTACGTTGTCATTGACGACGACGATAACATGAGCAAAAACGCTTTTAAGGCTAATCTGTTGCTGGTGGAGAATTTCTTCTACAAGTACCTTACTCCATGATGAAAGAATGGACGCACGGGATGATGCTACGCACAGGCAAGAACTCGATAGAGCATTGTTAGAGCTAAAGACGCAGATCCGATATCTATGTAAAGAAATACGCAGACAGCGGCAAGCAAAAAAAATCGAGGGAGATAGCACTGACAATTCCTTGTCGTGGGTATCTATCATGACCTTTCTGAGGCTGAAGGTTCGGCGGATATTTTCTCGCTAGTACGGGTGAGATGCCTTGGTGCTAGGTTTTCCATCTTACTCCGAGCGGTTGACTTTCCACCGCTATAGATAGGGGAACTCCACCCTGCACTGGCTCATCGACCGGATGCGGGCGCGCCTGCATTAGGGCGCATCCGAACGCGCGCCTCGAGGGCGCATCCCCGTCGTCTTCCCCGACAATCCCCGGGCTTCCCCGCAGAGGCACTTCCTTTCGGCTGCCTTGATGTCTTATCTTGACGGCGGCGCCCCCTCCAAATATCTCCAACCAATCGAACACGCTCGGATGATCGTCTGCGAAGTCACCGTCACCAACCGCGCCGGGCTCCACACCCGCCCCGCCTCCATGATCGTGCGGACCGCGTCGAAGTTCGAATCCGATTTTTTCATCCAGAAAGACGGGTATGAGATCAACGGGAAAAGCATCATCGGGGTGATGACCCTCGCCGCCGAACAGGGGGCGAAGCTGACGCTCGTGTTCGAGGGCAAGGACGAGAAAGAAGCCTGTGAGGCGATGAAAGAGTTGTTTGAAAAAGGGTTCGGGGAAGTAAAATGAAAAGGCGCGCGCAAGCGTCGCGGCGAACTATGGATACTCAGTCGAAGACAGGCATCGAGAAGCGGGCGCGCGCAGCGACGCCGGAGATAACCCTCCAGAAGGAGGCGGAGGGGCTGCACGCGTCCCATACCGAGGCGCGGGAGGGCGAAGTCGTGCTCGATGGCATCGGCGTCTCGCCGGGGATCGCCATCGGGCCGGCGTATCTGTATGCCCGCGACACGTTCGAAGTGGAAGAGCGGCTCCTGTCCGACGACGAGGTGGAGGAGGAACTCGAACGCTTCGAAAAGGCCGTCGCCCGGAGCGAGCGCGACCTGAACAAGATCATCCTCGTCACCCGAGAAAAGCTCGGCGAGGACAGCGCGGACATCTTCGAAGCGCAACTGCTCATGCTCCGCGACGAGGCGCTCTACAACGCCGTCGAGGAATACATCCGCCGCGAGAAGCGCAACGCCGACTATGCCGTGAAGGTGGTCATGGGCAAGCACCGGCGGCAGATGGAGGCCAGCGGCAGCGAATACCTCCGCGAGCGCGCCAACGATCTGCTCGACATCGAGGAGCGCATCATCCGTCATCTGCTCCGCGGCAAAATCCTCTCGGCCATTGCCCGGGATTCCATCGTCGTCGCCGAGAACCTGACCGCCGCCGACGTGGTGCTTTTCAGCCGCCGAGGCATCCTCGGTTGCGCGCTCGACTTCGGCGGGCCCACGTCGCACGTTTCCATCATGGCGCGGGCGCTCGGGGTGCCGGCCGTCGTCAGCCTCCACAGCGTCACCAGAGACGTCGCCTCCGGCGATCAGATCGTCCTCGACGGCATTCGCGGCCGCGTCGTCATCCGTCCAACCGAGCAAACCCTCGCTGAATATCGCATCAGCCGGGAACGGTATCGACGGCTCATCCAGGAAGAGAAACAGCTCGTCCCGCTCCCGGCCGAGACGCTCGACGGCCATTGCCTTCATCTGCACGCCAACCTCGAATTGAATGAAGAGCTCGGCCAGTTGCACGAGTACGGGGCGGAGGGCATCGGACTGGTGCGTACGGAGATCCTCTTTCTCGTGCGGGGCAGCACCGAGATCTCGGAAGAGAGCCAGTACGAGGTCTACCGGAAGATCGTCGAGGCGATGAATCCGGGTGTGACGACGTTCCGCGTGTTCGACCTCGGCGGCGACAAGCTCCTTCCGATGGCGCATCGGGAGCACAACCCGTTCCTCGGCTGGCGGGGCATCCGCGTGTTGCTCGACCGCCCGGAGCTGCTTCGCCCGCAGCTGCGCGCCATCCTTCGGGCCGGGGCGCATGGCCCGTTGCGCATCCTGCTTCCGATGGTGACCAACATCAACGAACTGCGGACCTTCCGCACACACCTCATCGAGGTCGAGCGCGATCTTCTCGCGAAAGGCGTCGAGATCCTCGCCAACCCGCCCGTCGGCGTGATGGTGGAGGTGCCGTCGGTCGCCCTGCAGGCGGATCCTTTTGCGCGCGAGTCCGACTTTTTCTCCATCGGCACGAACGATCTGACCCAGTACGTGCTCGCCGTGGATCGGGGCAACGACCTTGTGGCCGATCTGTACGAGGAGCTTCATCCGGCGGTGCTCATGCTGATCCGCCGCACGGTCGACGCCGCGCGCCGACACGGCATTCCGGTGGGGCTGTGCGGTGAACTGGCCTCCAATCCCCGCGCCGTCCCGATCCTCGTGGGCCTCGGCATCGACGAACTGAGCGCCTCTCCGGTCTACCTGCCCGGCATCAAACGCGTCATCCGCGCCATGAAAAAGACCGAGGGGGAAATGCTGGCGCGCATGGCGCTCGAAGCCCTGACGGCGGACGAGGTCCGAGAAAAGCTCGACCACTGGCTCGGCGAGCACGCCTGCGGCTTTACGTACTTCTTCGAGGGCAACCCGCGGCCGGGCGAGGGATAAGCCGGAGGCGTGATCTTTACATCTCTGACGTTTGTCCGATACCGTAGACGCATGCGTGGGAGATCGCACGGTGGATTTATTGTCCATGGGGCGGTAGCCGTGTGATGTCCCGGGCGGTCGTTCACGGATTAGTGCGCATCGACGCAAACGCGGAGAAAGATTTATGGCTGGATATGCTTTTCCGGAATCACTCGTAGAGACGGCATGGGTAGAAGCGCATCTCTACGATCCCGACGTCCGTCTGATTGAAGTCGACGTGGACGTCACTTCGTACGTGCGCGGACATCTTCCGGGCGCCGTCGCCTGGGACTGGAGCGCCGATCTGTCAGACCCCGTTCGGAGAGACATTCTTTCAAAAGCGGACTTCGAGCGCCTGATGGGCGCCGCCGGCATCACCAACGAGAGCCGCGTCATTCTGTATGGCGATCAGAGCAACTGGTTTGCGGCGTGGGCGCTGTGGCAGATGAAGATCTACGGTCATGAGCGTGTCTCTTTGATGAATGGGGGGACGCGGAAGTGGATCGCAGAGGGGCGTCCGCTCACGAAGGACGTGCCCCCGCGCACCCCCGTCCGGTACACGGCCCGGGAGGCCGACGTTTCCCTGCGCGCCCTGCTCAAAGAGGTGCAGGCGGCCTCCGAGACGGGGAGCGCGACGCTCGTCGACGTGCGGACTCCGGAGGAGTTCTCCGGCAAGGTTCTCGCGCCGCTCGGCTTGCCGGAGACGTGCCAGCGCGGCGGACACATACCCGGCGCGCACAACGTGCCCTGGAGTGAGGTCTGTCGTGAAGACGGAACCTTCAAGGAGGCCGACGAACTCAGAGCGCTTTTAACACAAAAAGGCATCTCGCCGGATCGTCCGGCCATTGCCTATTGCCGAATCGGAGAACGCTCCGCCCACATGTGGTTCGTGCTCAAATATCTGGTGGGCATTTCGGAGGTGAAGCATTATGACGGCTCGTGGACCGAATGGGGCAATCTCGTCGGAGCCCCCATCGATCGGGAGAAGTTTCGGCGCATCCCGCATGCGTCCCCGAGAATCGCTTCGGTCCTGAAGGCGCCCGGTGGGAAGAATCCGCTTAGTGGTCGGACGAAGAACTATGTGCGCCGCCAGGATATCCTGGCGGGATGGCCCGTGGAGATGGTCTCCTATGAGGTGGAAGGCTGCCATTATTGTGATATTTACAGCGTGTCGCCGGGCAACCGACTGGGCGGCGGCGTCGGGACAAGCGCGCGCGAGGCCCGGGCGAAAGCCCGGGATCAGGCCTGGGAGCAACTCAGTGATCTCGGGAGGCGTCTCTCGGTCATGCTCTCCAATTTTCAGGATGCCTTTCTGGTCGTGGATGAGAACTGGGAACTGACCTATCTGAATGAGAAGAGCCTCTCTCTGATCGGGCAGAGCTATTCCGAGAGTCTGGGTCTCAATCTGTGGGATGCCTTGCCGGAACTCGCCGACAGTCTACGGGAGCCCTTGACGGAAGCCCTCCGGGGTGACGGAAGGACACATCTTGAAGTCTGTCTCCCGTCGAAAAAAATGTGGCTCAACGTTCGCACCTCGCCGACCGGGGAGGGGCTGGCGATCTACCTGATCGACATCACCGAGCGGAAGCAGGCGGAGACCGAGTTGGCCGTCATGAACCGGAAGCTCGAGGCCGAACTCCTCGAACGCAAACGCATCGAGCGCGATCTTCGAAAGGCCAAGCAGGAAGCCGAGGAGATGTCGCGGCTCAAATCGGCGTTCCTGAGCAACATGACCCACGAGATCCGCACGCCGCTGGCGGGCATCCTGGGGATCACGGCCATTCTTTCCGAAGAGATCTCGGACGAACTCCGAGAGTTCATCCACCTGATCGATAACAGCGGCAAGCGGCTTCTCGACACGCTCAACTCGGTGCTGGATCTGTCCCTCATCGAGTCCGGAAGCGTATCGCTCAACAAAGAGCCGGTGCGTGTGCTGGAGGTCGTGCAGGACAAACTGGTTTTCCTGGAGCCGTTGGCTCGTCGTAAAGGTCTCACGCTGGCGCTCGGGGAGGTCAGTGACGTCGAGGCCCTGCTCGACTATTCGGCTCTCGATCGCATCCTGAACCATCTCATCGGCAACGCGATCAAGTTTACGAGCGAGGGGCGGGTGGAACTGGATGTCTGTCCCGTTGCGGACCGGGTCCACATTCGCGTGCGGGACACCGGCATCGGCATCAGTCCGGAATTTCAGGCGCACATGTTTGAGGCGTTCAAACAGGAGAGCACGGGCATGGACCGCTCCTATGAGGGCAGCGGGCTGGGGCTGGCCATCGTCAAGCACCTCGTCGAACGGATGGACGGCGCGATCTCCGTGGAGAGCGCCCCCGGCAAGGGGAGCGTGTTCACCGTTGCGTTCCCGCGTGCGCCGGAGAAGCGCTCGAAGCGCGAGGCGCGCCTCCGCTCAGTCTTCGGCTCGAGCCGGGAGCGCGGGCCGGCGGGCTGAACCCGGATGCGCCGAGCCCGCCCGCGCACCCATCGTCCTCGCGCCGCCGTTCATCGGCGAAGCCCGCCCGGCGGGGGGCGTTTTTGGACGGAGCACCTCGGTTTGCCTTGGCTAAGGTGATCATTCCTCTTACCTTGTTCGACGGCGATCCCGAGGCGTTCGTGTTCGGTAAGGGACCGGGAGCGGAGGGAGGTCGCGGCAGGACGGGAAGGGGCTCCCGGCGATCCGGGAAAAGAAGCGCCGCCGTCCCGTCGAGCAATGCGTTTCCACACATCGTCCGCGCTGCGTTATGGGATCACGACAGCTCTTCGGCCCGTTCCTCGTCGCGCTGAGCCTGGCGGTCGTCGCGCCCGCTTACGGGCAATACGGCTATCACTTCGGGCGCAACAAGATCCAGTACGAGGATTTCGACTGGGAAGTGCTTCAGACCGAACACTTCGACGTCTATTTTTATCCGCAGATGCAGGCCCTGGCGCGGCAGGGAGCGTTCTTCGCCGAGGAAGTCTATAAGGAATTGCAAAACCGGTTCAACTTCTCGCTGAACCATCGCACGCCGATCATCTTCTATTCGTCCAACCTGCACTTCAAACAGACGAACACCACGCCGGGCTTCATCCCGGACGGCGTCGGCGGGTTCTTCGAGTTCCTCAAGGGCCGCGTCGTCATCCCCGCCAACGGCAACATCCATCAGTTCCGGAAAGTCATCCGGCACGAACTCGTCCACGTCTTCACGTTCAACAAAATCCTCCGCGTGCTCCGGGATCACCGGAGGCCGCCGGACCGGTTCGTGCCGCTGTGGTTCACCGAGGGGCTGGCCGAGTACTGGTCGGGGCCGCCCGATCATCAGCACGAGATGGTCATCCGGGATGCGCTCTTCGCCAACTATCTCGTCCCGCTCGAAGACATGTTCCGCATCTACGGGACCTTCGTCATGTACAAGGAGGGCGAGTCTATCTTCCGGTTCATCTCCGAAGTCTACGGCGAGGAGAAGATCCTCCGGCTCATCGACAACATCTGGAAGGATCACGACTTCTCGAAGGTGATGGCCTACACCTTGAAGGAGAACTTCCACGTCATCTCGAAGAAGTGGCAGGACTGGCTCAAGGAGCAATATTATCCGGCGCTCGAGCACGTCGAGATACCGTCGATCATCGCCGGGGGGATCGCGGCGGAGGGCTTCAACGCCAAGCCCGAGTTTTTCCGGTTCGAAGACGGGACCCGGAAGGTCTATTTCGTCGGGAATCGCACGGGGTACACGAACGTGTATGCGACGCCGGTCGATTCCCTGTACCGGCCCGTCGGCGATCCGGAGGTGGTGGTGCGGGGCGAGCGCAACGACCGCTTCGAGGCCTTTCATCTGCTCGAGAGCCGCATCAGCGTCTCGGCCGACGGCAAGCTCGCCTTCGTGACGCAGAGCGGCGGGCGCGACGTCGTGCACGTCTACGACCTCGTGCGCGACCGGCTGCTCCAAACGTATGCCTTCGACGACCTCGTGGCCATCTATTCGCCTTCGTGGAGCCCGGACGGATCGAAGCTCGTCTTCTCTTCCATCGATCGGAGCGGCTACAGTGATCTGTACGTCTACCACGTGGCGCGCGACGCCCTGCAGCGGCTCACCGACGACGCCTATGACGAGCGCGACCCGGCGTGGGGTCCCGACGGCAAGCGTATCGCTTTCTCTTCCGATCGCACCTCGGAAGGCCGCTTCGGCTTTTACAACCTGTTCACCTATGACCTCGAAACGGGGCAGGTGCGCTATGTGACCTTCGGCAAACGCCGGGACTTCTCGCCGCGCTGGAGCCCGGACGGCGCCCACCTCGTCTTCACGAGCACCCGCCTCGACAGCACGGGGCACTTCGGTCCGATCGACCTCTGGGTGGCGGACATGACGCCGGCCCTCGGCGAGACCCCCGCCGTCGCTTCGACGTCCGCGCCGGTGGACGAGGCGGCGCTTCGGCCCTCGACCTCCCGCACCCTCCGACGCCTGACGAGCCTCTCGACCGCCGCCTTCGACCCCGTATGGACCGAAGACGGGCGCATCGTCTTTACGAGCTTCGAGGGGCTGAGCTTTACCATCCGGAACCTCGCCCGCGTCGACTCGCTTATCGCCTCCCCGAAGGAGGTCGAGGACGTGGACCTCGCGCAGACCGGTGAGACGTGGGCCTTCGCCCACCTCGACGTCGGCGGCAACGGCGTCAAAACCGTTCCCTACAAGAAACGCTACAAGCTCGACCTCGCGCAGGGCGTCGTCAGCCAGAGCCCGGTGCTCGGCACGACCGGCGGCGCGGTGCTGGCCTTCTCGGACATGCTCGGCGACGACCACCTCTTTCTCACCCTGCTCAACACCGGAACCACGCAACGCGATTTCCTCCGGAGTCTGAGCTTCTCCGTGGCCCGCTTTCAACTCCACCGACGGGCCAACATCGGATACGGCCTCTATCGCTTCAGCGGACGCCGGTACGACATCACCGACCCCGACGCGCCCGCCGAATTCCCCTTCGTCTACGAGACGATCTATGGCGGCTTCGGATCGATCAGCTATCCCCTCTCGAAGTTCCGCCGCGTCGAGTTCAACACCTCGATGAACTGGGACCACAAGGAGATCGACGTGAGAAACATCGACCGGGACGCGCTTTTGCTCTCGAACGCCGTCTCCCTCGTGCACGACAATGCCCTCTACTACATGAACGGCCCCATCGACGGGTGGCGCGGGCGGCTGACGCTCGCCTATACGACCGACGTGCTCTATTCGAACGTGAGCTATTTCAGCGTCATCGCCGACGTGCGGCAGTACCTCCGGCTCGGCTCGCAGGTGACCTTCGCCTCGTGGTTCATGGGGCGCATCAACCAGGGACGCGAGGCGCGGCTCTTCGTCCTCGGCGGGAGCTGGGACCTGCGCGGCTTTCCCTTCCTCGACGTGCGGGGCTCGAAGATGTGGTTCACCTCTCAGGAACTCCGCTTCCCGATCGTGAACGCGCCCTCGATCCTTCTGCCGATCCTCGAACCGTTCGGCATCCGAAGCCTGCGCGGGGCGCTCTTCTTCGACGCCGCACACGCCTGGAACGACGGCTACAACGACAAGATACCCGCGATCTTCGCCGGCGAGACGCTCGGCTCGGCCGGCGTCGGCTTCCGACTGAACCTCTTCGGCGGCCTCGTGCTTCGATACGACATCGGCTATCGCTATCGGGACGGCTTCAAGGTGCGGGAGAAAAAGTTCAAACAGTTCTTCTTCGGATTCGATTTTTAGAAAGGAGCGCGGCGTGGGAATGCATCATAACGGCTCCGGCAGGCATTGGGACGGACGGGGAGGGCTCCGGCTCGCCGCGCTTGCGCTGGCGCTCGGCCTCGCCGGGTGCACCGTGCTTCGGCTGGAACACGCGAAGGTGGTGGATGCGGACGACTGGCTCACGGAAGGGGACTCGCCCCGCCGGGAAAACCGGGCCGACGTGACGCTGGATCCGCCGCTCGAAGAGGCGTGGACCGTGAATGCGGGCGCGGGCTTCGGGCCGGTCTCGCCCTTGATCCTCGGCGAGACCGTGCTCGCGGCGACGCGGAAGGGCGAAGTCGTCGCGGTGCACCGGAGCGACGGGAAGAAGCTGGGGACCCAGGGCTTCGGCGACGTGATCGAAGGTTCTCCGGTCATCGCCGGAGGCGTGCTCTTCGTGCCCGTGGCCTGGGGGAAGCAGACGCTCCGCGCGTACGATCTCGTCGCGGCTAAAGAGCGGTGGGCGCGCCGAGACCTGCCGCCCATCGAGGCGGGCTTGCTCCTGCTCGAGGACGTCCTCATCGCCGTGGACGTCGAGAGCAAGGCGCACGCCGTCGCCGTCAAAACGGGGGAAGAGCTCTGGTCGGCCACGCTCGATGAGCGCGCTTCCGTCCTCGCCACGCCGGTGGTGAGCCGGGCCGGACACGTCCTCGTGGCCGACGACCGGGGGCGCGTGGTGGCGCTGCGCCCGGAGGACGGCGCGCCGGTGTGGACGCGCGACCTCGACGCGCCCGTAGAGGTGACGCCGACGACGGACGGGCATACGCTCTTCCTGGCCACCACCCGCGCGCGCCTCTTTGCCCTCGACGCCGACCGGGGCGCCGTGCGCTGGGTCTTCGAGGCCCCCGACCCGACGGTGCGCCTGGCCGCCCCCGCCATCTCCGGCGACGACCTCGTCTTCGGCGGCTCCGACGGCGTGCTCCGCGCCCTCGACTCTGCCACCGGCGCGCTCCGGTGGACGTTCGAAGCGCCGGACGCGATCACGGCGCCTCCGCTCATCACCCGAAATACCGTGTACGTCGGGACGATGGGGCGGTGGCTCTATGCCGTGGACCGGAGCACCGGCGAAAAGCGGTGGGAGCACCGCCTCAAGGGACGGGTCAAGTCGCCCATGGCCGCCCGTGACGGCGTCCTCGTGGTGCTCACCGAGCCGCACGAGGTCTACCTCTTCCGCCCCGCAAAGAAGGCCCTGGCGGCCGGAAAATGAGCAGCCCTTCGAGCTTTTTCGGCTGAAAACACCCCGCAAAGAACGATCGTAGTTTGTCACCCAGCCCGGGATCCCCCCATGCGTCGAGCGTCAACGATCCTCCTTTTGTTCCTCTCGTTCGGGACGAGCGTGAGCTTCGGGCAGTCCGGCGCCGTGCTCCAGCTCGAGACGAACGACCCGCACGCGATGGTTTTTGCGGACTCGGTGTGGCTCGGTCCGGCTTCGAAGGCCGTTTTCGTGCTCCCGGAGGGCGCCCGTGTGCTCCGCCTCGTGCCCCCGGCGGCGGACGCATGGAGCATCGAGACGGTCCATGCTCCGCTCGGCGCCCTCGCACCCGGCGACACGCTCGCGCTCCGCCTGTCGTTCCCCTACTATTATCGCGTCGAGTCCATCCCCTTCGGCGCTTCCGTGTACTTCGTCTCCGAGCAGGGGCGGGAAACACTCGGCGAGACGCCGCTGACCTATCGCTCGGACGTCCCGCTGGCCGGCGAACTCCTCATCGACAAGCCGGGATACGAGACCGCCCGCGTCGAAGCCGGAGCGAAGGTGTGGAACCGGTACGTCTTTGCCCTCGCGCCCGTCGCGCCGTCTTCGCGCGAGGACGCTTCGCCCGGGCTCTCGTGGCGTCCGCCGAAGCCTCGGCGCGCGTGGATCGACTACGTCGCCGTCGGGACGGCGGTGGCAGCCGGCGCGCTGGCCGTGCACTTCAAGACAAAGGCCGATCATCGCTTCGATCGCTATCGGGAGACCGGCGACCCGTCGCTGCGTCCCACCATCGAGCGCTTCGACACGTACTCCGCCATTGCGCTGGGCGTCAGTCAGGTCGGCCTCGGGGTCTTCGCCATCCGGCTGATCTTCCGGTGAACGATGCTTCGCCGCCGGAGAAGGCCCCTGCGTTTCGCAAGGCGGCGCTCCGATGCGACCTTCCGGGGCACTATTTTTCGAACGAAGGACGCCTTCGCGGTTTCGTTCTTCGGGGCAGACGATTACCTTGCCCGGGAAAGAATCCACATCACGAAGAACGGTCACGCCCCATGTCGCTCCAAGAAAAGCTTGCCGAAGACCTGAAGGCCGCCATGCGGTCCAGGGATGCCGTCCGTCTGCGCACCATCCGATCGCTCCGGGCGGCGCTCATGGAGCGGGAGATCGCCGAGCGAAGCGGCGGAGCAGCCGTGCTGACGGAGGAGCAGGAGCTTGCCGTCGTGCAAAAACAGGCCAAACAGCGGCGGGACGCCCTCGAACAGTATGACCGGGCGGGGCGTGAGGACCTCGCCGCGAAGGAGCGGGAAGAACTGGAGGTCTTGAAGGACTACCTGCCCCGGCAACTCGACGAGGGGGAGGTCCGTACGGTCGTGCAGCGGGTCATTGCCGAGACGGGCGCGTCCTCGCCCCGGGATATGGGCAAGGTGATGGGCCTCGCCATGAAACAGCTTCGCGGGAAAGCCGACGGGCGCATGGTGCAGGCGGTGGCACGCGAGTTGCTTTCGGAGAACGCGGGCTGAAGCCCCGCGCGATCGCTCCCTTCCATCCTCTTTGAGACGTCATGAACATCCTCGATCTCGTGATCCTCTTCGCCCTCGCCGCAGGCGTCGTGCATGGCTTCTCGACAGGACTGATCCGGCAGGTCGCGAGCATCGTCGGGCTGGCGCTGGCGTTCATCCTCGCGGTTCAACTGATGGGGACGGTGGGACAGATGGCCTCGAACAGCCTCGGACTCTCGGAAAACGTCGGGCCGCTGGTGGGCTTCGTGCTCGTCTTCCTGGCGGTGCAGGTTGCCGTCTTCGCGCTGGCGAAAATGGCCGAAGGGCTCATCGGCGCACTCCGCCTCTCGACGGTGAACCGGGCCCTCGGCGGGGCGCTCGGTGCGCTCAAGGCCGCGCTCGCGCTGAGCGTCCTTTTCCTCGTGCTTAGCTACGTCGATCTTCCGGGCGAAAAGCTCGCGCGCGACTCCACGTTGTACGTGCCCGTGGCCGGAGTCCTGCCGCAGACGTGGGACTACGTCTCGGAGAGGTTTCCGAAGGTCGAGCGGCTCTCGGACCGGTTCGGGCAGCGCCTCCGCACGGCGATCCCCGACGGCATGCCTTGAGCGGGGAGGCGCCGAGTTTTATTTACGGCGTTCCGAACTTGGTGTCGATCCGGATGCCGCACTTTCTGAGGAAGCCCGTCGGGAGGACGCCGCCCGCGAAGATGAACACGTAATCGTTCGGCAACGCGTGGACGCCGCCGTTCCGATAGCGCACCGCGTCGGGACGAATCTCGAGCAGGGTCGTCTTCCACAACACTTCGATTTTCTTTTGTGCGACCGCTTCCTCGATGCGCTGCAGGTTGTCCGGTTTGATGCGTGAGAAGTGGTCGCGCCGGTAAGAGATCGCGACGTCGTTTCCGGGCTGATCGGCGAGGGCGAGCGCGGCCTCCACGGCGGAATCGCCGCCGCCGACGACGACGATGCGGTCGCCCTGATAGGCTTCCGGCTCGCGCAGGGCATAGGCGACCTTCGGCAGGTCTTCGCCCGGGATCCCTAGTTTGCGCGGCACGCCCCGCCTTCCGATGGCGAGCACCACGCGCCGGGTCTTGTACAGGCCGCGGTCGGAAGTGACGAGGAAGCAGGCGTCTTCGGTCGGCAAGAGTTCCGTGACCGTCTCGCCGGTCTGTACTTCGAGGCCGGACCCGGCGATGATGTCCTGCCACAATGCGATCAGGTCCTCTTTCGGAATCTCTCTGCGCCTGATCACCCCGTAGCCGGGAACGTTCAGCGGCCGGGTCATGACCAGTTTTTTGCGCGGGTAATACCGCACCGTTCCGCCTACGTCTTCTTTCTCGAGCGTGCGGAAGCGAAGGCCGTGGTGCAGGCAGGCGAGCGAGGCCGAGAGCCCCGCCGGTCCACAGCCGACGATGAGCACGTCGAGCGCGTCGTCCGGGGTGGGGCGTTTCTCTCGAACGATGCCGTCGATGCACTGACGTCCCTGCTCGAACGCATTGCGAATCAGCCCCATCCCACCGAGCTCGCCGATGATGTAGATGCCGGGCACGTTGGTTTCGAAGTTTTCCCGTATGCGGGGGATCTCGACGCCGCGTTTCTCGGTGCCGAAGACGAGCCGGATGGCTTCGACGGGGCACGAGCGCTCACACAGCCCGTGGCCGATGCACCGGGCGGGGCTGATCGGTCGCGCCTGCCCGCTCAGCAGGCCGAGAACGTCTTTCTCCGGGCACGCCTGCACGCAGTTGCCGATGCCGATGCACGTGTTGGGATCGACGATGGGGTGCAGGGTTGCAGGTTCGTTCAGCCCGTACTTGTGCGCCACCGCCTCGGCTTCTCGGGCGGCATGCTCCATCCGTTTCTTCTTGAGATAGAACGGGAGCATGGCCGCCGCGAACAGCCCCGCGCCAAAGATCCATATGATGAGCACGTCGATATCCATCACAAACGCATCCAGAGGCTGGTGTACAGGCTGGTGCTCGTGAGGTTTTTTCCGAACTGGGTTCGGGCCTGAATGCCGGCGAAAAAACGCTGGTAGAGCGGAAAATTGAGCGAGAGCGTGATCGTGTGCGAGGACAGCCGGGTGGTTCCGGAGTCGTTCCGGTAGCGCGAGAAGAGCAGGCGCGAACGCAGGCGCCCGAACGTGCGGCTGAGGCCGCCGGAGAC